>NZ_JBIWEL010000010.1:0-27619 GCF_044762525.1 Pseudomonas sp. NPDC096950
AGTTTTGGACGGGTAGCTGACTGACAGGTCTGTGGTCACGCGGAACAACAAGTGGCCGTCCGGTTTCCGGATCTTCGAGGACAAGAGCCTCGAGGTCGAACACTTCGCGCAGCAACTCGGGGGTGAAAACCTCCGAGGCACTGCCCTGCATGACTATTTTTCCGGACCGCATCGCGACTACATGCGTGGCATATCTGGCCGCGAGGTTCAGGTCGTGGAGGACTGCCACCAATGTTCGACCGGACTGATGAAGTTGGGAACACAGGTCGAGAACTTCGATCTGGTGGGCGATGTCGAGAAAAGTGGTCGGTTCGTCGAGCAACAGCACTTCAGGATCGGAGAAAAGCGCCTGGGCCAGCAACACGCGCAGTTTCCAGCCTGGGGAAACCTCGCTCATCGGGCCAAAGTGCTGCTCGATGCCGATACCCAGGCCCAGCAACAGTTCGCCGGCACGGGATTCGGCGGTGTAGCCGTCCATTTCAGCGAATTCGGTTTCCAGCTCGGCCACAGCCATGCCGTCTTCTTCGGTCATTTCCGGCAGCGAGTAGATGCGATCGCGCTCGGCCTTGACCTTCCACAGCTCTTCGTGACCCATGATCACGGTGTCGATGACGGTGAATTCTTCGTAGGCGAACTGGTCCTGGCGCAATTTACCCAGACGCACGTTCGGCTCGAGCATGACCTGGCCGCCGGACGGCTCGAGATCGTCGCCGAGGATTTTCATGAAGGTCGACTTGCCGCAACCGTTGGCGCCGATCAGGCCGTAGCGGTTGCCCGCGGCGAATTTGACCGAAACGTTCTCGAATAACGGCTTGGCGCCGAACTGCATCGTGATGTTAGCTGTAGAAATCAAAGGTTTTTCCTGCGAAGCATTCAGAGTAGCTAGGGGTGCGGCAGTACCGATTCAGTACCCGGTTCCGGTATTCAAACCACGGGAAATGCATCCCGGTCAGAAGCGGAAGGTCCATCTGGCAATAAGTGGACAGCAGCAATGGAGCGCTTGGCCCGAGTCGAAGTGCGCTGAGGCGGGGTTCATTCCCGTCATCAACCAAGGGGGGCGCGTAATGTTTGGCGGCGATTGTACTGGTCTGGCTCTTTAAACGATAGGGCGTTGAGCCTGCGCGGGCACTTTGGCAGCATCAGCGGACACATTTTCACAGTTGTAAGCTAACTATTTGTTACAAACCGTGGCTAAAATGCCATCTATTCACCCAATGCCGCTGTTGGCATGGGCTCAAGGACGTGCCACCGGGACCGCTGTTTCGTATTCAGACACTGCGCCAGACCGCTTGGCCGGCTGCGCAGTTTGCTCACTTCTGACGTGTGACGATTGCCGTGAAACTCATCATTGCCGCTATCTATGTAGTCTCCATTGCGTACGTTCACCTGCGCGGGCGCGTGCGCCACAAACTGGGCCGCCAACTGAGCGACCACTCGACGTTTCTGGCGCCGATCAATTGCTTCCTTTATATGTTCTCCAAACTCCCGAGCAAGCCTTACCTCAACCCAGCGGACTTCCCGGACCTGAGCCCGTTGCAGGCCCATTGGGAAGAAATACGTGCTGAAGGGCAGAACCTGCTCCGCGCTGGCGAGATCAAGCGTTCGAACCAGTACGACGATGTGGGTTTCAACTCGTTCTTCAAGAGCGGCTGGAAGCGTTTCTACCTGAAGTGGTACGGCGACAGTCATCCTTCGGCGGAAAAACTCTGCCCGCGCACCACCGAACTGGTGCAAAGCATCGGCTCGATCAAGGCTGCGATGTTCGCCGAGCTGCCGCCGGGTTCCAAACTGGTGCGCCATCGCGACCCGTACGCCGGCTCCTACCGTTATCACCTCGGGCTGGAAACGCCGAACGATGCCGGTTGCTACATCAACGTCGACGGCGAGAACTACCACTGGCGCGACGGTGAAGCGGTGATGTTCGACGAAACGTTCATTCACTATGCGGAAAACACCACGGATCAGAACCGCATCATCTTGTTCTGTGATGTCGAACGGCCGATGAAATACCGTTGGGCGGCAGCGTTCAACGCCTGGTTCAGCCGCAATGTGATGTCGGCGGCGGGCGCGCCGAATGATGCGGGCGACAAGATCGGTGGCATCAACCGCTTGTTTGCCAAAATCTACAAGGTTCGACTGCGCGGCAAGGAGCTGAAGAAACGTAACCGCACCCGTTACTACCTTGAGAAATGGGCGATTTTTGGTGGGTTGTTGGCGGTTTTCGTATTGATCTGAGTTTTTGCGCCAAGCCGGATGGCCCCTTCGCGAGCAAGCCCGCTCCCACATTTGGAATGCATTTCCCTGTGGGAGCGGGCTTGCTCGCGAAGAGGCCGGTATATTCAACACAACAACTACGGCTTTGTACCGCCCAACTGCTTCCACATCTTCGCCGTAATCTTCTGCCGATTCGCATACCCCGCCCACGGATCCTCTTTCAACCCCTCCAACCGTTCCAGCAGATTAGCCACCGTCCACTCCTGCGAACCATGCAGCGCCGTCAACTCGTCCCGGGCAATCGGCACCGACACCGGTAACCCCGGCCGCGCCCGCACCGAGTACGCCGCCACCGTACTGGCCCCGCGGGTATTGCGCAGGTAATCGACGAAGATCTTGCCGACCCGGTTTTTCGGGCCCATGGTCGCAGTAATCCGTTCCGGCAGTTGCTGCGCCATAAACTGCGCAATGGCTTTGGCGAACGCCTTGACCGTGTCCCAGTCATCCTTGCGCGCCAGCGGCACGATGATGTGCATGCCTTTGCCGCCGCTGGTTTTCAAAAACGCCTCCA
This sequence comes from Pseudomonas sp. NPDC096950, assembly GCF_044762525.1. Classification (NCBI taxonomy): domain Bacteria; kingdom Pseudomonadati; phylum Pseudomonadota; class Gammaproteobacteria; order Pseudomonadales; family Pseudomonadaceae; genus Pseudomonas; species Pseudomonas sp. NPDC096950. The sequence continues at coordinate 2,786 of NZ_JBIWEL010000010.1, forward strand.
GGCCGATTTCGTCCAGCACCGACAGGGTCAATTGCGTGGCCTCGACCATGCTTTTCCAGGGCAACGCGGGATCCGGGTCGAGGTCGAGGACGAACAGGTCCGGGGTTTCAATCTTGTCAGTGGTCGCGCCCCAGGTATGCAACTCGATCGTGCCCATTTGCGCCGCGCCGATGAGTGCCTGGACGGTGTCGATTTCCATCAGGCGCGCGTGACCAAGGTCGATGTTCGGGTCCAGGTGCTTGATATTGGGGATCGCCAGGCGCTCGGCGTGTTTCTGGAAGAACTGTTCGCCCTCGACACCTTCCGGCGCCCGCAACAACGACACCGGCCGGTCGCGAAGGAATGGCAGAATCCACTTGCTGATGCTTTCGTAGAACTGCACCAGTTCGAGTTTCTGCGTGCCGCTGTCCTTGTCGATGACGCGGTCAGGATGCGTGATCTTGACCCCGGCGACGGTGCTGTCCTTGCTGCTGGTTTTCTTTTCGCTCACGGGTTTGCCCGCCTTGGGGGATTGCGGCTGTTCACGGACAATCTCGGTCGCCGGTTTGTCAGTGCGCATGGCGATGAACGCCGCTTGCCGAACCACGCCTTCGCGGGTCCACTCGGCAAATTCGGCTTCGCACACCAGCGTCGGTTCTACCCAATGCACGCCTCGGGCCTGGGCGGCGGTCAAAGGCTTGGCCAAGGGTGAGGTCTTGCGCTCGATCTTCTGCAACTGCCCATGAAACAACTTGAGGTTGGCTTGATTGAACCCGGTGCCGACACGCCCGGCATAAATCAGTCCCTTATCGTCGTAGACACCCAGCAGCAGGGCGCCGAAACCGCTGCGCGAACCTTGCGGCGCGGTATAGCCAATAATCACGAACTCCTGGCGCAATCGGCATTTGAGCTTGATCCAGTCCGGGCTGCGTCGCGAAACATATGGACTGCCGGCACGTTTACCGATGACGCCTTCCAGCGACAACGCACAGGCACTCTCGACGATGTCTTGATGCTTGGCCGTAAAGGCTTCCGAGAAGCGCAGGATTTGCCGGGACTTGCGCCCCAGGGCTTTTTTCAGCGCTGCACGCCGGTCTTCTACCGGCATCTCACGCTGGTCGACGCCATGCAGAAACGGTGCGTCGAATACGAAATATATGATGTCCACGGAGCGGCCAATCTCGAACGCATTCTGCAACCCTTGGAAGTCCGGGAAGCCTTTGTCGTTGAGCACCACCACTTCACCATCAAGCCAACTGCCGTCGAGTTTCATCTCGGCCAAGGCCTTGGCTTGCAAGGGCAGTTTGGCGGTCCAGTCGTGGCCGTTGCGGGTCAGTAGCCGCACTTCGCCGTTGTCGATGCGCGCGAGGATCCGATAGCCGTCGAACTTGATTTCATAACGCCAATCGCCGGCCGGGGCCTTGTCCATCAGCGTGGCCAGTTGCGGGCTGAATTGTTCGGGTAGGGCAGTGGGCTTGGGTTTGACCGCTTTGGGCTTTTTAACGGCTTTCTTGGTTGTTTTGTCGCCTACGGTCGCATCGCTCAATACGCTTTTGGGCAGCTCGGCAACCACGTCGAATTCGCTGATAGGGCGTGCCTGCTGATCCTTTTCCTTGATCAGCAGCCATTGCTCCTTGTCGCCACTGCCGCGCAAATGGGTGCGCACCAGTGCCCAGTCGCCGGAGAGCTTCTCGCCGATCAGGGTGAATTTCAGTTTGCCGGCCTTGTAGGTTTCCTGCGGGTCACCAATCGGCTGCCAGACACCGTGATCCCAGACAATCACATCCCCGGCGCCGTACTGGCCTTCGGGGATACTGCCCTCAAAGGTGCCGTAACTAATCGGATGGTCCTCGACATGCACCGCCAGACGCTTTTGCGTCGGGTCCAGGCTCGGGCCTTTGGGCACGGCCCAGCTTTTCAGGGTGCCGTCGAGTTCCAGGCGAAAGTCGTAATGCAGGTTGCGAGCGTCATGCTTCTGGATCACGAAACGCAAGGCCGAAGGCGCTTTCTTGCCGCGTTTGGCCGGCGCGGACTCGGGCGGTTCCGAGGTGATCTCGAAGTTGCGTTTGCGCGTGTATTCACTCACCGGTTTAGCCATGGCGAACTACCTTGTGCTGCGAATTCCCGGGCAGTCAGCCACGAGAACTCTTCGTGGCTTTTTTGGCCGGGGCCGGTTTGGCGGCGGCTTTGCGCGGCTTGGCCGCCGGTTTGCTGGCTGCCTTGCCGCCGAGGCTGCGTTTGAGCAGCTCGGTCAAATCAATGACATCTGCCGTTTTACGTTCCTCTTCACCGGCGGTGCTCTCGACGTCTTCAATCTTGCCTTCATTGGCCTTTTTCTCCACCAGCGCCATGATCTTGTCTTCGAAACTGTCGCGGTAATCCTCGGGTTTCCAGTCGGCACTCATGTCCTCGACCAGGCGCTTGGCCATCTCCAGTTCACCTTTGGCCAACTCGGGTTTGGTCACCTCACTGCCCAACTCCAGCTCATCCAGGCTGCGCACTTCCGCCGGCCAACGCAGCATCACCAGGACCATCGCCGACTCCAGCGGCATCAGCGCCGCCAGGTGCTGGCGGGTATGCAGCACGACATGGGCGAGGGCAACCTTGTTGGTTTTGCTCAGGGTTTCACGCAACAGCGCATAGACCTTGCCACCGCGTTTGTCCGGCGCCAAGTAATAGGGTGTGTCGATGTTTTGCAGCGGGATTTGTTCGCTGTCGACAAAGGCGAAGATGTCGATGGTCTGGGTCGATAGCGGGTGCGCCGAGCGAATTTCCTCTTCGCTGAGCACCACATAGCGGCCCTTTTCGTAGGCGACGCCCTTGACGATATGTTCCTTGGTGACTTCCTTGCCGGTGACTTTGTTGACGCGCTTGTAGCCCACCGGGTCCATGCTGCGGCTGTCGAGCCAGTCGAAATCCACCCCTTGGGATGAGGTTGCCGACACCAGTGCCACAGGGATGTGCACCAAGCCAAAACTGATTGCGCCTTTCCAGATTGCCCGGGCCATGTCGTCTACTCGCAAGTGATGATCAGGTGACCTGCGTCCCGGCGCAAAAGTTTCAGCGGCTTTCGCCCCGGCCCTGCAGGGGGATCAGCGGTGCGGCAAACGGGTGTTACATCTGTGAAGGAGGTTTCAGTTAACAAATCCGAACGTCGGGCGTAGCGTGGCATCGAAGACTCTATTCCCGCGTTCGTAGAGAGGCTCCCCATGAATCGATTTTTGCTCGGCTGCACCGTGTTGGCCTTGAGCGCTTTGCTCGGCCCGGCGGCCCTGGCCCAGAGCCCGACGGGCAGCACCAACAACAATCCCTACAACAGCCCGATTCACCGGGCCAACCCCAACAGCATGCAGGGCACGCAGCCGGCGACCCGGCAACCGACATTCGCCCCCGTGCCGCGTCCGCCAACCCTGGAAAACGGCGGCATCGGCAATCGCTATCCCCAGGACAAGTCGGCGCCAGGCACGCCACCGAAATTCATTCCCAACCCACCGCCAAGGGACTCGGACAGCAGCAACCGTTGAACGGCAGGATTGAGGTTCTGTCAGCCATTCGAACGACAAAAGGAAGCGTGCATGTTGCGTAAAACCCTCCTGGCCACCTTCTGCGCCAGCGCATTGATCACCGCCGCAGCACCTGTTTTCGCTGCGCCCACCCAGGAACTGAAAAGCGAACAAGGCACTCTCGAGGTCACACCGATCACCAAGGGTCTGGAACACCCGTGGGCCTTGGCATTTTTACCCGATCGCCAAGGCATGCTGGTGACTGAACGGCCCGGCAACCTGCGGGTTGTCACCACCGATGGCAAGCGCTCGACGCCGATCAGCGGCGTGCCCAAGGTCTGGGCCAAGGGGCAGGGTGGTTTGCTCGACGTGATGTTGTCGCCGGACTTCAAGCAGGACCGCATGGTTTATCTGTCTTATGCCGAAGGTGGCGGGGAAGGTGACAAGGCCGGGACAGCCGTGGGGCGCGGGCGTTTGTCCGACGACCTGACGACGCTCAAGGATTTCAAGGTGATCTTCCGCCAAGAGCCAAAGCTCTCCGTCGGTAATCATTTCGGCTCACGGCTGGTGTTCGACCGGGACGGCTATCTGTTCATCACCCTCGGCGAAAACAATGACCGCATGACCGCCCAGGACCTCGACAAGCTGCAAGGCAAAGTCGTGCGGATCTATCCGGACGGCAAAGTGCCGGACGACAACCCCTTTGTCGGTCAGGCCGGTGTGCGTCCGGAGATCTGGTCCTACGGTCATCGCAACCCCCAGGGCCTGGCGATGAATCCGTGGAACGGGACGATCTGGGAAAACGAGCACGGCCCCAAGGGTGGCGATGAGATCAACGTGATCGAGCGCGGCAAGAATTATGGCTGGCCGCTGGCAACCAACGGCATCAACTATTCCGGCCAACCGATCCCGGAAGCCACGGGCAAGACCGCCGAAGGCACTGTGCCGCCGCACCACGTCTGGGAAGTCTCTCCGGCTATCAGCGGCATGGCGTTCTACGACGCCGATCGTTTCAAGCCATGGCAGCACAACGTGTTTATCGGCGCGCTGGCGAGCCAGGAACTGATCCGGTTGCAGTTCGATGGCGACAAAGTGGTCCATGAAGAACGCTTGATGGGCGAACTCAAGGCGCGGATCCGCGATGTGCGGCAGGGGCCGGATGGGTATTTGTATGTGCTGACGGATGAGGAGGATGGGGCGATTTACAAAGTCGGGTTGAAGTGAAACCCATCCACCGCCTTCGCGAGCAAGCCCGCTCCCACACTTGGAATGCATCCCCCTGTGGGAGCGGGCTTGCTCGCGAAGGCGGCCTCAAAGCCAACACAGCTCTTGGCTCCCTTCATCTACGAATATATAGAACCACCGCCGCCCGAAGCTTCCCCCGCCCAAAACTGCACATCTTCTCAAACTCACCATGACTTACCGGCAAATGCTGGCAATCCATGGGTTGGCGATGCTGGCTGTGATCCACATCCGGGTCGTGCAGGTAGACAAACTCTTCATCGCAATCCGTGACCATCACCCAGTGCGGTGCCTTGGAGCGGGTCAGGCGATAGCTGCTGATCAGCACCAGCGGCTGACCGCCAGCGTCCAATAAGCGTGGCAGATCCAGCGTACCGCCAATCACCCGTTCCACATCGGTGTCCTGCAACTGCGCGGTGAATTCTTCGTGCACCAAACGCATTACGTCCTTTTTATGCTCATCGCGCACGCCATCCAGAAACAACGGCCCGGCCATGCTCAGTTGCAGCCGAACCCAAAACCCACGGCGCCACGCCGCCAGCGCCAGGCCTTGAGGGCTGCAACCGCCGTGGCCCGAGGTCATGAACACCGTGGTCGCCTCACGCCAGATTTGCAGTTCTTCCCGGCGTTCCAGCAAACGCTCCTGCTGTAACGCGCCCATGGCCATCAGCAAGCAGGCCGGGCCGCAGGTGAAGTCGGTGGTCTGGCGATACCAGGGCACCCGGATATTGCGCGAATCGCGGTGCTGCAGAATGCGTTTTTCCAGGCGCAGCGCGTCAGCGTGGTCCTGGTAATAGTCGTGGATCAGCGCGAAACGCCGGTAACCGTTGCGCTCATACAGGGCAATCGCCGCCGGGTTGTCGATACGCACCTCCAGCCGCAAATACGCGCAATCGTGCTCAAGGGCACAGGCTTCGATCCGTTCCAGCAACTGTTTACCCAAGCCATTGCCCCGGGCCTCGGCCGCGATGGCAATCGAATACAGCCGCGCCAGGGACGTGCCCCGATGGAACAGCACCACCGCGTAACCGACCAATTGTTCCCCGTGTTGGGCGACCAACAGCTGTCCATGGGCACGCGTAATCATCCACTGAAAACTGCGACTGGTGAGCCGATCCGTGGTGAAGCATTGCTCTTCGAGTTTGAGCAGCGCCGGTAAGTCTTCAACTACCGCCAAGCGAAAGACAGGATTCATATGACCGCCGTAAAAGTTGCGTAACGAAACGGGACTTTCGAAAAAGTTCGTGCTTAATAGGAAAGGTCTTGTTCTCCAACGGATCAATCACTATGTCAGCGGTACAAGGTCATTGGCGCGAAGTATCCGAGCAAACTTTGCCGGCGGCAACTTATTTAAATGATGCAGTCAGAACTTCAAGTCAGTTGATTATCATCGTCGAACGTAAGGAAGACTGGGCGTCCTATTTTCCCAGCGAAGACATCGTCACGGCCCAGGAATACCTGGAACAAACCCGTGATAACGAGCAGGGTAAACGGGTCCAGGTGATCAACCTGTGCCGCAGCTACAAGTACCTGGGGCACGGTTATTACTGCTCGTTGCTGGCCGAGGCTCGGGGGCACAAGGTCATTCCGTCGGTGCGGACCATCAGCGAACTGACGCGTAAATCCCTTTACGGCCTGGCCCTGGATGACCTAGACAAGCCGCTGGAAAAAGCCCTGAGTAATCATCTTTACAGTGATACCGAAGGCTTTACCCTGACCCTGTATTTCGGCAAGACCAATATCGAGCCCTTGCAGGATCTGGCGCGCCAGTTGTTTGAAGTGTTTCCGTGTCCGATTCTGCTAGTTGAGTTTCGACGAACTAACGGTTGGCACATCGAAGGTATAAAGTCCGGCGCGTTACATAAGTTGCGCGAAGATCAGGAAGACCAGTTCGCCAATTCTCTGGACAGTTTCAGTCGCAAGATCTGGCGCATGCCGCGCTCCCGGCGCCTGGCCCGTTATGACCTGGCGATCCTGCATGATCCGCAAGAAGCATTGCCGCCATCCAACGCCAAAGCTTTGGACAACTTCGTCCGGGTCGGCAAAAACCTGGGCATCGACGTCGAGCTGATCGAGCGCAAGGACTACGCCCGCATTGCCGAATACGACGGGCTGCTGATTCGCGAGACTACGAGCGTCGACAACCATACCTACCGCTTCGCCAAGAAAGCCGAGAGTGAAGGGCTGGTGGTGATGGATGACCCGGCGTCGATTCTGCGCTGCACCAACAAGGTCTACCTGACTGACCTGCTGAAAAGCCATCAACTGGGCATGCCCGCCACCGAGATTCTCTACAAGGAACGACCGGAAGACTTCGAGCGGGTCGGCGAGCGCTTGGGCTTCCCGCTGGTGTTGAAAATCCCCGACGGTTGTTTCTCCCGGGGCGTAATCAAGGTCGAAAGCCAGCAAGCCTTGCTCGAAGCCACCGCCGAACTGTTCGAACACTCGGTGTTGTTGCTGGCCCAGGAATTCTTCTACACCGAATACGACTGGCGCATCGGCGTACTCAACCGCAAACCGATCTTTGCCTGCCAGTACTTCATGTCCAAGGGCCATTGGCAGATCTATAACCACAAAGCCAAGGGCCAGGACATCAATGGCGAATGCCGCACCCTGGCGGTCCACGAAGCGCCGCGCGCCGTGGTGGAACTGGCGGTGAAGACCGCCAACCTGATCGGCGACGGCCTCTACGGTGTCGACCTCAAGCAGTCCGGCGACAAAGTGGTGGTGATCGAGGTCAACGACAACCCGAACATGGACGCCGGCATCGAAGACGCCTACTTGCAGGACGACTTGTACTCGCTGGTGCTGGAAGAGTTCGTCCGCCGCCTGGAGCTCAAACGCCGCGGCCAGGCCTGGTGAGCGGCCGATGATCAACAGTTTTCAACTGACCCACGGCGCCCTGCACAAGGTTGAACGGCTGGACGCCGACGTGATGCTATTCAGCAACCCCGACGCCGCCGAGCGCGACTTGCTGCACAGCCATTTCAAACTCGATGAACACGCCCTGGCCTCGGCCCTGGACCCCGACGAGGTGTCGCGCATCGAGTTTCACCCCGACAACCTGTTCCTGATCTGGAAACGTCCGGAAAACTATTCCGGCGCCGGCAGCCTGGCCTTCGAAGTCTCGTCCTGTGGCTTGCTGTTCTCGCCGGGCCGCTTGCTGGTGATCGCCACCGACGACTCGCCACTGCATGGCCTCGGCACCCGCCAGCGGCTCAATACGCCGCTGGATGTGTTGCTGGATTTGTTGTTCAACAACATCCATCACTACCTCGGCCACCTGAAGGTGATCAAACTGGTTGCCCGCGAGTTGCAGCAGAAATTCAACGCCTCGATGGAAAACCAGCACCTGATCCAGATGTTCAACCTCAGCGAAAGCCTGATTTATTACATCAATGCGATCCACAGCAACGGCGCGGTGCTGACCCGCCTGCGCAACCATGCGGAAAAGGAACACTTCAGCGCCGAGGCCATCGGCCTGATCGACGACCTGATCATCGAAAACAACCAGTGCTACAAACAGGCGGAAATCTACTCCACGGTGTTCTCCGGGCTGATCGACGCCCGGGGCAACTTGATGAACAACAGCATGAACAACCTGCTGCGCAAACTGACGTTGATCAACGTGGTGTTTTTGCCGCTGAACCTGATTGCCAGTATTGGCGGCATGTCCGAGTTCAGCATGATGACGGCGGGCACGCCGTGGTGGGTGTCGTATCCGCTGTTTTTGGCGGCGATGATGATTGGGGCGGGGGTGATGGTGTTGGGGCTCAGGCGGTTGGCCAAATAGTTTTGGTGACTGTGAGGCCGCCTTCGCGAGCAAGCCCGCTCCCACACTTGGAATGCGTTCCTCCCTGTGGGAGCGGGCTTGCTCGCGAAAGCAATCTCAACATCACCGCATCGTCCGGATCAGCCCCTTGACCCCAATCTGCTAAAGACCCGACAACATTGGCCATTGACTTGCCCCCGGCGCCCGGCTAATTTCCAGCCATGACTTCCACCGTATTGCGCTGCCAGCCAAGCATTATTACCGCCATTCCTTATTTGGCGGGCTAGCTCACGACTGCAGCACCCAACCCGCCCTAGAGGCGGGTTTTTACTTTCTGTCTCCTGGGTTTTGAACCGGAACACGTCCGGCGCAGGAGCTGCCAAAGGCGGCGATCTTTTCTTTTTCAAGATCAAAAGATCGCAGCCTTCGGCAGCTCCTACGCCCGGCGTGTAGAACAGGAGATATGAGCATGAGCAGTACCGCCGCCCAACAACGTTTGCTTGAGCACTACGTGAAAAAGATCCTCGCCGCCCCGGTGTATGAGCTGGCGGTGCGCACGCCGCTGCAACCGGCGCCGGCGTTGTCCGAGGCGCTGGGCAATCAGATCCTGCTCAAGCGTGAAGACCTGCAACCGACGTTTTCCTTCAAGATCCGCGGCGCCTACAACAAGCTGGTGCAACTGAGTGATGAGCAGAAGTCTCGTGGCGTGATCACGGCTTCGGCGGGCAATCATGCCCAAGGCGTGGCGCTGGCGGCGCGGGAGTTGGGGATCGCCGCCACCATCGTCATGCCGTGCACCACGCCGGAGTTGAAGGTGTTGGGTGTACGCAGTCGGGGCGCCGACGCGGTGCTGCATGGCGAGAGTTTTCCGTTTGCCCTGGAACATGCGTTGGACCTGGCCCGACAAACCGGTCGCACCTTTGTCTCGCCGTTCGACGACCCGGACGTGATCGCAGGGCAGGGCACCGTCGCCATGGAGATCCTGCGCCAGCACCAAGGCCCGCTGGACGCAATCTTCGTTCCGGTAGGCGGCGGAGGTCTGATCGCCGGCATCGCCGCGTACGTCAAATACCTGCGGCCGGAAGTGCGCATCATCGGTGTCGAGTCGGAACATTCCGCCTGCCTGCAAGCGGCATTGCGGGCCGGTGAACGGGTGGTCTTGCCCAACGTCGGGACCTTCGCCGATGGCGTGGCGGTGGCGCAGATCGGCACTTATGGCTTTGAGGTTTGCCAGTTTTGTGTCGACGAGGTGATCACCGTCAGCAACGACGAACTCTGCGCCGCGATCAAGAACATCTACGACGACACCCGCTCGATCACCGAGCCTTCCGGCGCGCTGGCCGTGGCCGGGATCAAGAAGTACGTGGCACAGACCGGCGCTCGCGGTCAGACCCTGGTGGCCATCGACTCAGGCGCGAATATCAATTTCGACAGCCTGCGCCATGTCGCCGAACGCGCCGCGGTGTGCAGTGCCCCGGCGTGAGGGGATATCAGGGCAACATCGGGCGCAGGAACGTGCGCTCGTAGCTGACGATAAACTTTTTCTCGACCAGCGAAGCCACCAGCGCGGTGCTTTCCGGGTCGGTCATGGCGATGTGGCGGTAGCTTTCGTAGTCCGCCAGGGAAGGAAAACTGAACAGGCAGTAGGCGATATTGCTAGCGCCCTCGGACGGCAGGAAATAGCCGTGATGCGTGCCACCCAAGCGTTCGACAATGCCGAGCCAGGCCTGGGCGTAGGCTTCGAACTCGCTGAGTTGGTAGGGATCGATGACATATTTGACGTGGCAGGTAATCAAAGGCAGCTCCCCATAATTTTTGTTAAACACCATCCCCCTGTGGGAGCGGGCTTGCTCGCGAAGGGGCCCTGTCAGTCAACACTGATGTTGAATGACAGACCGCATTCGCGAGCAAGCCCGCTCCCACAGGGAAGATGTGGTGGCTTATTCCTGGACTGCTTTCTCAATCTTGCTCGACGCCGACCAGATCCGATAACGAACCTCAATATCCTTCGGCACATACAGCACGATCGGCAGCTTACTGTTATAGCGCAACATAAACCCGTCACCGACCACCGGCACAAAGTCCTTTTTAGTCTTGCCATCTGGGCAGGCCATCATCGTGCTCATCGGGCCAATCACCTTTTCCAGGCGATAGAACGGATAACCCCAGCCCTCAAGATTCTTCTCTTCAAGTATCCCGCCCAAGCGCTGACGGTTGCAGTCCACGCTCAAGGTTTTGCCGGCCAGAACCTCTACTTGATAAGCGTCTTCCTGAGATTGCGGCGCCATATGAATGACCTGACGAGTGAAACCGCTTTCGGCTTTTGGGAACGGCGCAACCTCTTCGAGTTTTGCCGCCTGTGCTCCGCACGACAGCCCGGCAGCTATCAGCCCGACGGTAGTGATAAAGGTCAAAGAACCCATGATGCCTCCTTGCGTGTGAGTGGGGTCAGCGGATACTGAAATATTGGGTAGCATTTTTTACATTCATGCCCGGCTAATGCAACCCCATGCCTGATACCTGCAATTTGCAGGGCTTGCGCAGGCCTTTCTTGCATCTTGCATGACGGCAATCTAGTGGCGCCTTTGCTAAGCCGTTGATTTGCCGACGAGGTGCACAGCGAATTCTCGGGCATGAATTATGCTGTAGCTGTCTTTAAGTTGACCGACGTTTTATATGAGTCAGCGTTGCTTGAGAGAACGGCTGGATAGTGAAATGTGATGGCCCGCATGGATGACAAACGGGGGATTTCAGTACCGACCGATAATTATTTGATTGGCAGTCTCACACTAAGGAGAGGGTCGCCATGTTTCTTTCTGCCCTGGAACTACGCAATATCATTGAAAGCAGCTTCTTGCCGAAGCGCTGTCAATGCACGCTATCGCCGGACCTGTCCATGACCGTGAAAGTTTATGCCGACACACAAACCGATCAGCTCGATCTATTGGTGACCGGCATCAACGCCAAACGCTTGAATGGTTGTCGGGAAATCAACGACCTGATTGCCGAACTTCGCTCGGACATGCAGCACAGGGCGGAGGTCCAGCCTTTGCATCTGGACCGAAAAGCACTTTAACCCGCCGTTTCTAGCTCTACCGACACGCGCCGGGTCTGGAAAAACCCCAGACCCAGCGCTAGTTCGACCCCGACAGCCAGCAAGATCCCTGGCCCGGCATGGCCATTCAGCCATTCGCCGAAACCCAGAGCTGCCAGCCCCCAGCAACCGACGATAAACCCGGTGCTCAATGCACTGCGAGTTGTGGAGGGCGCTTCATTGCGAACCAGATAAAACATCACCCCCAGCGCCGCGAACAACACCGCACTGCGCCGCGCAACCAGTCCCGCCGCCGACGAATATTCAATACTCCAGATCGCCAACAACCGATCCGGCATCAAACCCCACACCAGCGCCAAGGCGAAACACAGCGCGGCGGTGAACGTCGATAAAGTACGAAACGATAACTGCATGGCGAATCCTTGCGGCAGTGAGGGAGGCGCCCAAAGCATAGCGCCACAACCCTCACACGCCTACCGCAAAGCGCCGAATCAGAGCCTTCCGTCAGTTTTGATAACTGCACGCGTCAGACAATTTCCGATAGGTGATTTCCGAAGGCTTGCCCGTGGCGCTATCGATGTACTTCATGTCCGCCTTGACCACTTTGCAATCCATGGTCGACGGCTCGGTCAAGGCAATCACCTTGCCCACATTCAGCGGCATACCGTATTTGTACGGCACCGCCTGGGAAGTTGAAGTGTCAGCGGCCTGGGCCAGACCGGCGAATGCGGTGCAGGCGAGGGCGGTGGTGATCAGCAACGTGCGCATGTTCATGGAAGTTCTCCGGTGCAGGCTTGAAGTCAGCTCGACGTGAAAGCGTCGAACCTGCCGCACTGGGCATCAGGAGAGCCTGAAGGCGTGCGGTCCCGTACAGGTTTGGACCGCGGGGTTAAGCGATGGTTAACGCGACTGAATGCCACCTGTCGTGAAGGGGTTTCTGACAGAGGTTTCATGTAGGGGGAAAACTACGGGAGGTTAGGCGTGTTCCTACACGTCGGGTTGCCTTGTCTGCTTCCGGTAGCTGGGTTAGAGCGATTACTGTTTGGGTTCGCTGCAAAATCAGCGAGCAGGTTTGGTCACCTGATATCCCGCACACATATGTGCCATCATTCGCTTTGCGGACAATCTTTGTCTTCGTTGCGTGTTGTTATGGCGGCTGTGTGCTGGACGCCCCCGGGCGAGCCGATTTGCGGGTTATCGGTTGACCAAGCCTGTACACAGTCCGCCTCCCATCGTTTGGTCACGGTGATGGCGGTTACTTAACTAACGTTTGAGTAATCCTAATGACAACGTTTAATCCGTTTCCCAATCGTTACCGTTCAATCAAAAGCAACGTCACCGATTCAAACCCCATGGTCATCGACACCGAGGCCAACCCCCAAGACATTCTCGAAGCCGCTGTACAACGGATCCGAGCCTCCAGCAATTTACTGGAAACGCTGCATTGCCAGTGTTTCAAGAATGGTGATGTCCAGGACATTCCCCACATCACCCATGCGCTGTATCTGTTGACGCAGGATGGGTTTGACCTGTTGCAGGTCGCGCAACAGCAGATGTTGGGCTGGACCGCGCCGGCCTGATATCTGCGGGAACAAGCCTGCCTCCTGCGAGGCAGGTTTTTGAAACATCACGGGTACTACTTTTCACCCGACCAATACCACAGCGTATCGCCCCAGTTTGAGCCACTGAAACTTGGCAGAATTTCGCCCTGATTGAAGTAACGTCGTGAGTCAGATTGCGCTGGACTAAACCAGTAACCAGCCACGCTGCACGGTTGACCGGCTTCAATTCGGGAGGGCGTGGTATGGCTGGAGTCTTCGCGATCAAAACGGGAATACCATAGAGCAGTGTTGTCTTCTTCGAAGCAATTACCGTATGGAGAATATTGATGAAGTTGGTCTGGTTCCGGGATGCGGATCGATTTGACGAGTCGGTTAACCGCGACATAAGCCGCAGGGGCCCCCTCATGCAGTTCACCAAGTTCGGGGAGTGAGCCTGCCTGAATGATCAGACCGTCGTCATATGCCTTTATGTCAATGTCGCCTCGACCGCTAAAGGCATGACGTACAACGTCTTCGCCACCAAGGCTACGTACGAACGATGTGCCAAGGATGGTTTGCCAATTTACGCCTTTTATATAATCGACTAGCTCTAAGGCCAGGCTGTGCACCATTGAGTCAACTTCCAGTCCCGAATACTTTTGGGCGAGTTCAAATTCAATTGGCAAGTAGCTGTCAAAATCAAACGGTAGAATCGTCGATAGCCCGCCGTAGCCATGATCTGCGTTCACTTGGTTGCAGAGGTAGGTGACCCAGTAGTTATACCGAGAGCGTCCAGCGTCCGTTTGGAGTAAGTCCCAAGGCAACACGATTTTTATATAGGAACGGGCGCTATCTTCATGCAGCTCATAAGAGTTTAGGGTCGATATTCCGTAAGTCTCTGCCTCTTTGGTACTGGCGGCACTCGTAAGCTGGAGTTCGTATCGATCGTTGCCACCCAGTGCCAAGATTTTTGCTGCCGCTTTATCGAGTGTTTCAGGCGTTAGTTTTTTGTATTTGTCCTGAAGTTGACCTCTTAAGTGTTTACCAAACTCATCATGGAAAGCCCGAAAGCACTCCATTACTTTGAGTTTTTTTTCGGCGGTGTATCCTTCTTTAAAGAAGATAGTAGCAATGAGTCCCAGCTTTACTACGGGCGTACTATCCGGCAACTCAAAGCACAAGTCAGGTGCCATTGCCGCAAGCTTTTCAAATTCAATCATGTCCATGTCCATTCTCTCAATTTGCCGTTGCTGCGGCAGGAACTACCAGCAGACCTCCCAAGGCAGCGGTTGTACCAGCCACTGCTCCGCTCACCGCTGCGGTTGTACTGGCTAGCGCTCCCCCGACTGCCGCTGGCACCGCACTTAGTACACCAGCCAGGGCTGTCCATGCAAAGGCTGCTAGGCGAATCAGCAATAAGAACCCAGAAACTAGAACAGCAGGTATTCCCATACTGACTAACGCGGCTCCGATACCCACCACTACAACGACCGTTGCTACAGCAATACCCAGATCAATAAGCACTTGCGCCCAGTTTACTTCCTTGAGCATTTCCAATGTCAGATCGGTATATCGCTGTACGTCTTGCCACATCACTCGCAACTGCTCATCGGTCCAACTTAAGATTTGGCCGCTGGTTTCACTGACCCACTGCCAAGTTTTTTGTGTCTCGCTACGTACCCACTTACCCTTCGTGTCGAGCCAAGCAACAGCGTCTTGCAAATGTTGCTGAACTTCTTTTGACAGTTGCCGAATTCCTTGAGCGCCTTGTTCCAATAAGCTGTCGACCGCAGTTTGTACTTGTTGTGTCCAACTCTCGACATAAGCAGGGCGCGCGGTGGGGGTCGGACCATAAGCCGGCACTGGCACCGGAGCTGGGCGTGGTGGCTGGTCCGGGGTGTTAGGCGGTAGAAGAGGTAGCCATTTCATCGGATCTGAAGCCCGTGTTGGCTTGTGCTCCCTGTTGTACTCCTTATCGCGTTCACGCTCCTCGTCGTCACGACAGTCACTGACTTCCAACACCGCAAAGCGCTTTTTCTTACCCGCGATACGCTCATAGTCTTGGCGCTGTTCTTTGGATAGAAAGTCCTTAGGGAATTTAACTTCGACCACCCGCTCGAGATTATCCGGGTGCATCGCGCCATCGTGGTCGGGGCCCATTGTTCCAGGCCAGCGTATGCCAGGGTTTTGCACAATGATTACATCGGGGCGCCGCAGAAATCCTGATGTTCTCCCACTTGGGAAAAACGTCATTGTGTGGCGTCGGTCAGGGTCAGGCTTTTGACCCCGAGTCAAAGAAGTGCTCAGAAATGGTATAGGGGGATTAGGTATTTTGGGGGCCATGTCGAAACTGACTTCCGCCTTGTAATCCCAACGAAAGTCATGCCGGAATTCATCTGCTTTTATCAACCCACTCATGACGAGCTGCTTTAGCTCTACATCAGTAACTCCCCCATCACGTGTGGGTTTGATTGTCATTCTTGGGAAGCGAGCGGCGTACCGTGCTTTTTCCATCAAGTAGCCTTGATCGTGTGGTGCGACCGTACCTATCGTAATTTCGCCTTTAACACTCGTTGTTGTACACCCCTTAGGGGATTGCGGCGATTGGGGCTCTTGAATGATAGCCATCTAGCTTGCCTCCGTGGCGTTTCTATAATCCAGCGTCATCTCGATAGGCGCCGCTTCACCGGCCCTGATTAGAGGTTGTTTAGGTTCAGGTTTGCGTTCGGGAGTAAATAACTCAACATCTGCGGGCTCTTGGCTGTGGGCCAAAAATGTTTTGCCTTGCTCGTCCGTGTGGCCAGAGATCCTAGTTCCATCTGCTAGCTTGAGGGTATAGGGACTACCTACCATCGGCTCACCCGTTTTTTCATCAAGCAACAAGTATTGCGCCTTATGACTCCGCGGAGCACTTTCAAGCAACTTACCAAATTTATCCTTGTCCGCCAGACCCGGCAAAAGAGGCCCCAATATCTGAATCCCAGTCCCTGCACCGGGCCCACCCCCGGAGTTAACCTTCACATTGGCGCCACTGATCGTCACTCCCCCCGCATCCACCTTCACAAAGCTACCGCCAGCCTTCGCCGTGAGCTCCATGCCACCCTCAACCACAACCTTTTCCCCAGCGTTGTAGTGAATCTCCGTCCCCGCCTCGACAAACTGCGCCGTCCCAACCTTCACATGCTGAGTCACGCCAACCGTGAGGTGATCATCCGCCCGCGCTTCACTTTTGCGGTCGAGGTGGGTGATGCGATGTTCTTCAACTTTGAATTCGCTTAAAACATTGGCTTCAACCGTGTCGTGGCGCTCGTTGCCAATGCGAATCTTCTGGTCGTGCTCAATGTTTTCGTCCCAGTCGCGCTGGGCGTGCAGGTAGATCTGTTCCGCGCCTTTCTTGTCTTCGATCCGGAATTCGTTGTAGCCCTTGCCGCCCGGAGAACTGAGCGTCTTAAAGGTGCTACGGGTTTTGTTGGCCGGGAGGTCGTAGGGGACGACGTTTTCCTTGTGGTACAGGCAACCGGTGACCAGCGGCTGGTCGGGGTCGCCTTCCATGAACGACACCAGCACTTCCATGCCGATGCGCGGGATGGCGATGCCGCCGTAGGCGTTGCCGGCCCAGCCGGTGGCGACGCGTAGCCAGCAAGTGGTGTTGTCGTCGGCTTGGCCTTCGCGGTCCCAGTGGAACTGGACTTTGACGCGGCCGTACTGGTCGGTGTGGATTTCTTCGCCCTTGGGGCCGGTGACGATGGCGGTCTGGCTGCCGAGGATTTTCGGTTTCGGGTGTTCGAGGGCAGGGCGGAAGTGCGCGTCCCACGGGGTGGCGAGGAAGCGGTTGCGGTAGCCCTGGTGGAAATCGTCTTTGTTGTCGGTGACGTCGCTGGTGGTGTTTTCGCCGAGCACTTGCGGTTGTTTGCCTTCGTGGACGACTTCCAGCAGCAGCCAGAGGTCGTTCCATTCGGCGCGCGGGTGTTCACTCAGGGCCAGGAAGTGGCCGCTGACCAGGATTGGTTCGTCACTTTTGCCTTCGGCGAGTTTGTAGTCGCTACGATGGCGTTCAAGGGCGCGGGTCGCCAATTGCTTGCCGCGTTCGCGGTCGGTGAAGCGGCCGGGGTAGTCGTAGTCTTCGAGGTCCGGGGCAAAGGTGCTTTTGGCCGTGCCTTCAGGGAGGATGCGCGGTTTTTCGAAGTCGTAGTCGCGGCGGCTGACGCGGGTGGTGCGGGTTTCCAGGCGCAGGTTGAAGCGCTTGATCACGGTTTTCTCGGCGGCCATGCCGGAGTCTTGCTGGTAGGCCACGGGCGCGAGTTTGCGGAACACGGTCTGGTCGTCGCCGAACACCAGTTTGTGGCCGCTGGCCGAGTGCTGGAAGTGGAAGTGGATGCCTTCTTCTTCGCACAGGCGCTGGATGAAATGCAGGTCGGATTCGTCGTACTGCACGCAGTAATCGCGTTCCGGGTAGATCGCGCCGAGCTGGAAGCTGTAGGCATCGGACAGAATGCCTCGCGCTTCAAGGACCTGGCCGATGATCTTCGGCACCGTCAGGTGCTGGAAGATTTGCTGGTCATGGTTGTGCCGCAGGTAGGCGAGTTGCGGCACCAGGCTGATGCTGTAGCGGGTCAGCTTCTTGCCGGAATCGCCTTGCTCGATGCGATAGACCAGGCCATGGATGATGCCTTTGCCGGTAGCGCCGAACGTCAGGCAGCCAGGCTTGTGCAGCAGCTCTTCGAGTTTCAGGTCGGGGCGGGCGCTGACCAGTTCGATGTCGAAACTGAACGGCTGGTTGAGGGCTTCGCGACCGACGAAACTGAGCACTTGCAGATCGGCGGAAACACCTTCCAGCGTGAGGGTGATATGGGTTGCGTTCGCGTCCAGCATGCCTTGAATTCCGTCCTTTGAATAAGCTGGGGCGGATGGTGCAGGATTAAGTGGGCGCGTTCAAGGCGCAAATGCCGCGTGTGGGGGCTATGCCTTATATCAGGCAAACCCCCAAGGACGGGGTTTGGGTCAATAAATACGGGGAATTGAACGGCATACTTGAGCGTGCGACCTCACAACCAATGCCAAAACCGACTCCAAAACCCCCGGCCCAGATCATCCTTGCACCCGGCATATTGCTGGGCATACATATCGGAACGCCCCTGCACCTTGCCGGCAGTAGCCACCAACCATCCTTTACTGGCGTAGGTTTTCTGACGATACCCGCCCCAGCCTTCGTGGTAATTCAGGTACTGGCCGTAGGCGTCATATTTGTAAACACCATTGATGGTGGCGGTCTTGTCCATGTACCAGCCTACGAAGTCGATGGCATCGTCGAAATCCTCGCGGTCAGCGCCGTGTCGGCCGGTGCTTTTTTGGTAGTCTGACCACACTTCATCCTTGGCCTGGGCGTAGCCCGATGCCGTCGAAACCCGGCCCCACGGAATGATCCAAAGCAGGTATTTGCGCGGCGTCTTGGCGTCGTAACGGTAGCCGGACTCTTGATACATGATCGCGAAGGGTACCTGGATCGGCACGCCCCAGCGTTTTTGCGTGACTTGCGCGGCGTCGTACCAGTCGCTCTTTTCCCGGAAGATTTCACAGAGATCGTTGGGGGAGCGGGGCGGCGAGGTGCTGCAACCGGCCAGCAGCGTGGTGAGTAGCAACAGTCCTGCCGTTTGCCTTGAGTTCAAAAGTCCGTCTTCCTGTCGTGCGCGTAAAAGGGCGACAGTTTACCTATTCAACCCAAAAACGGGGTTGATTGTGAGTCATGGCTTTTCTGTGTTGTGACCCGAAGGTATGCGGTGTGAGGGAGGCCGCTTTCGCGAGCAAGCCCGCTCCCACATTGGATCGTTGACTGACACAAAATGTGTGTTCACTGAAGATCTACTGTGGGAGCGGGCTTGCTCGCGAAGAGGCCCTCACATTCAGCGAAGATCCAACTGCTGCCGATACGGCAAATCCGGCCCGGTCTTGCTGCAGGTCAGCGCCGCTGCTTTCACGGCGAACTTGAGCATGGCGTCGATCTGCTCACGGCTCAGCCGCTGCACACCGTCCACCGAATCCAGCTGATGCTCGGTCAACCAGGTAATCAACGCAGCCTGGAACGTGTCACCAGCGCCAACCGTGTCGGCAATTTTCACCGAACACGCCGGCACCGACCACGAGCCATGGGCGCGACTGAACACGGTTGCGCCTTCGCCGCCACGGGTCAGGAATACCAACTGACAGCGGTGCTGCAGCCAGCCTTCGATCACCCGCTGCGGGTCCTGTTCGGGATACAACAGGCTCAAGTCTTCATCGCTGACCTTGATCAGGTCGGCCAATTCCACCAGTTCAGCAATCCGCGAACGCCACAGGTCGATGTTCGGCTCTGGATTCAACCGCACATTCGGATCAAGGCTGATCAGGCGTTTGCCGCTTTCCCGACCCACCAACGCCAGCAGTGTGTCGGCAATCGGCTGCACCACCAGCGAGAACGAGCCGATGTGCAAGCCGCGCACTTCAGGCCCCAGTACCGGCAGGTGCTCAAGGCGCAACTGTCGATCCGCGCAGCCTTCGCCACGGAAGCTGTAGTGGGGCGAGCCATTGGCGCCGACCGCGACCATTGCCAACGTGGTTGGCGCGGCGAAGTCGACCAGGTAGTCCGGGCGTACGCCTTCATCCTGCAACACTTGCTGCAAGCGGCGGCCGAGGTAGTCGGTGGACAAACCGGCAAACAGCGCCGCGTCCACGCCCAAACGGCGCAGACCCACCGCCACGTTGAACGGCGAGCCGCCGGCAATTGCCTTGAAATTCACTTTTGAAGCCAGACCGCTGGCATCGTCTTCGCTGAAGAAATCAAACAGCGCTTCGCCACACACCAGATACATAATTGTTCGCTCTTTAAAGGGTTGCGACGTGTTGTTGATAGCGTTCGTAGGCCCGTTGCGCCGCCGCGACATTCTCTGCGATCGGCAAGGTTTCGCTGGCCAGATCGAGTTTCACGCAACGTTCGCACAAATCCGCCAGGGTGCTTTCGTGGCCGTTTGACCAGGATTTGCACCACGCCGCTTGAATCGCCGCGCCCAGGGCCGCGGCTTCACTTTGTTCGGTGCAGATCACCGGGGTGTTCATGATATCGGCGACGATCTGACGCCACACCGGACTTTTCGAGCCGCCGCCGATCAAGCAAATACTGCGGCTTTGTAAGCCATTCTGGCGCAACAGGTCCAGTCCGTAACGCAAACCGAAGGTCGTGCCTTCGACGGCGGCGCGGCACAGATTGGCCTGGGTCATGTTGGTCATGGTCAGGCCGTGCAGGCTGCCGGTGGCGTGGGGCAGGGCGGGCACACGTTCGCCGTTGAGGAATGGCAGCATGCACACGCCGTCCGAGCCAATCGGTGCATGGGCGACCAGATTGTTGAATTGTTCGATGTCCAGCTCGAACAGTTCGCGAATCACCCCGGTGGCGTTGGTCAGGTTCATGGTGCAGATCAACGGCAACCAGCCGCCGCTGGAGGAACAGAACGTGGCGACCGACGCGTCCGGGCTGACTTTCGGCTGTTCGGAATAGGCGTAGACCGTACCCGAGGAGCCGAGGCTCATGGTGATCGCGCCAGGCTGGATATTGCCGGTGCCGATGGCGCCCATCATGTTGTCGCCGCCGCCACTGGACACCAGCGCTTGCGGGTTGATGCCCAGGTGTTCGGCGATGCCCGGCAGGATCGTGCCGACCGCTTCGTGCGCGTCGATCAACTCGGGCAGCGATGCTTGCAGGCGTCCGGTGGGGTCGATGTCGCGCAGCAGTTGCAAGTCCCACTGGCGGGTGCGTACGTTGAAATAACCGGTGCCCGAGGCGTCGCCGTATTCGCTGCAACTGCGGCCGGTGAGCCAATAGTTGAGGAAGTCGTGGGGCAGCAGGATGCGCGCGATGCGGGCAAAAATCTGCGGGTGTTGTTCTTTGGTCCAGAGCAGTTTGGACACGGTGTAGCCCGGCGCGATGACGACGCCGAGGCGTTCCAACGAACCTTTTTCGCCGCCCAGATGGACCAGCAGTCGGTCGTTTTCCGGGGTGGATTCGGTGTCGCACCAGAGCTTGGCCGGGCGCAGGACCTGGCCTTGGTCGTCGAGCAGCACCAGGCCGTGTTGCTGGCCGGAGACGCCGACGCCGAGGATGTCCTGGCCGTTGACGTTGGCGGCGAGCAGGGCACGACGGGTGGCCAGGGTGAAGGCGTCCAGCCATTGGCTGGTGTCTTGCTCGCGGCGACCGTTGCCGCCGCTGATCAAGGTGTGGGCGGCGGCACCCTGGCACAGCACCTGACCGCTGACGGCATCGAGGATGATGGCTTTGGTGCCTTGGGTGCCGCAGTCGATGCCGAGGAATAGTTGTTGGTTTGTCATGGTTGATCCTTGGTGTGTCAGGTAGCTCTCGGTGAAGCCATTCGCGAGCAAGCCCGCTCCCACAGGTGAATTTCAGTGAACACAAATTTTGTGTACGACGACGATCCATTGTGGGAGCGGGCTTGCTCGCGAAGACGGCGGTGATTTCACCGCTGCACTTACGCCAACACCCGCTCCAACGTCCGCGTAACCCCCACTTCCCGCAAGCTGTTGCAGCACCACTCGAACGCCGCGACAAACTCCGCTGAACGCGGGATGTCCTTGCCGAAGATCTCTTCAACCTCCAGCAACCGCTGGGTGATCAACGCATCATCCGCCACCAAAGCCTGACAGAACGCCGCCCGCGGATCGGGAATCGCGTAGGTCACGCCATTCTCATCCACGCCCTTCAAATACAAGGCCCAGGCCGCCACCACCAGCGCCGCGCGCTTGGTTTCCTGGCCATCGGCGATCATGCGGTTGATCGTCGGCACGGTGAATTTCGGAAACTTCGATGAGCCGTCCGAGCACACCCGCTCCAGCTGATCGGCAATCGCCTGGTTGGAAAACCGCGCCACCAGGGTGTTTTTGTAATCCGTCAGATCAATGCCCGGCACCGGCGCCAGTTGCGGCGTGACGTCGAGATCCATGTACGCCCGCATGTACTGCACAAACAGCGGATCGTTCATGGTTTCGTGGACGAAGCGGTAACCCTTCAAGAATCCCAGATACGTCAGGGCCAAGTGGCTGCCGTTGAGCAACTTGATCTTCATCTCTTCGTAAGGTGTGACGTCGTTGGTGAACTGCACGCCGACCTTTTCCCAGGCCGGACGCCCGTTGACGAACTTGTCTTCCAGCACCCATTGCACAAACGGTTCGCAGACCACCGGCCAGGCATCGTCGACCGCATGTTTGTCGTGCAATTGCAGCTTGTGTTCGGTGCTGGTCATCGGCGTGATGCGATCGACCATGGCATTCGGGAAACTGACGTTTTGGTCGATCCAGTCCCGCAGATCGGAATCCCGCAGGGCGGCGAATGCCAGCAGTGCTTTGCGGGTCACCGCGCCGTTGTGCGGCAGGTTATCGCAGGACATCAAGGTGAACGCCGGCGTACCGGCGGCGCGGCGCTTGGCCAGGGCGGCGCAGAGGAAGCCGAACACGGTTTTAGGTGCAGTCGGGTGCGCCAGGTCGTGCTGGATCAGCGGCAGGTGGGCCATGAATTCGCCGTTGCTGTCGTCGATGCAATAGCCGCCCTCGGTAATGGTCAGCGAAACGATGCGGATCTCGGGGCTGGCAAGTTTGTCGATCAGCGCCTCGGCGCCGTCCTCGGCCAACAACATGTCGCGAATCGAACCGATCACCCGGACTTCGGCGTCGTCGTTGTCACCCAATTCAAACAAGGTGAACAGGTAATCCTGTTCCTTCAAATCGTCCCGGGCGCGGCGGTCTTCGGCGCGCAGGCCGACCCCGCAAATCGCCCAGTCCAGGCCTTCGCCGGTGTTCATCAACGCATCGGTGTAATACGCCTGGTGCGCCCGATGGAAACCGCCGACGCCGATGTGGGCGATGCCTTGGCGTGTATCGCTCAGGGCGTAGGCGGGCAGCACCACCTCAGGCGCGAGGCGATGGAGGTTCTGTTTATTGAGTTTCATCGCATAGTCTCGTCAGGCAGCGGCGCGCAGCGGGCGGGTAAGCGCCACGCCGTCGGCATCGAATAAATGGCAGTGTTCAGCGTCCAGGTGCAGGCTCAGCGACTCGCCGTAACGGCTGGCCAGGTCGCCGCGAACCCGCATGGTCAGCGCTTCGCCGGACGAGGTTACGACGTGGCAGAAGGTGTCGCTGCCCAAGCGTTCGCTGACGTCGGCGGTGACCTGCAAGGTGCAGTCGCCGGGTTGCGCGAGGTTGAGGTGTTCCGGGCGAATGCCCAAGGTCACCGGGCCGCCGACGCTTAAATTGGCACCGCTCAACGGCAGGGTGATGCGGGTGCCGGCGTCCAGTTGCACGTCAACACTCTGGCTTGTGACGCCGGTAACCTTGCCCTTGAGGAAGCCCATTTTCGGCGTGCCGAGGAACCCGGCGACAAACAGGTTGGCCGGCTGGTGATACAGGTCCAGCGGCGAACCCACTTGTTCAACCTTGCCGCCATTCAGGACCACGACTTTGTCGGCCATGGTCATGGCTTCGACCTGGTCGTGGGTCACGTAGATCATCGTGGCTTTGAGTTCTTTGTGCAGGCGCAACAACTCCAGGCGCATCTGCACCCGCAGGGCGGCGTCGAGGTTGGACAATGGTTCGTCGAACAGGAAGATTTTCGGGTTACGCACAATCGCCCGACCAATGGCCACGCGCTGACGCTGACCGCCGGACAGTTGTTTCGGTTTGCGTTCCAGCATCGGCCCGAGTTCGAGGATGCGCGCCGCTTCGCCGACTTTCTTCTCGACTTCGGCTTTCGGTACGCCGGCCAGGTCGAGGGCGAACGACATGTTCTTTTTCACGGTCATGTGCGGGTACAGGGCGTAGGTCTGGAACACCATCGCCAGGTCGCGCTTGGCCGGGCTGACTTCAGTGATGTCGCGGCCATCGAGTTCGATGGTGCCGCCGCTGACTTCTTCCAGGCCGGCGATCAGGCGCAGCAGGGTGGACTTGCCGCAGCCCGACGGGCCGACGAAGACCACGAATTCCTTGTCGTTCACTTCCAGGTCGATGCCCTTGATGATGGAAAAGCCTTCGAAGCCTTTTTGCAGATTCTTGATTTTCAGGTTGGCCATGATGATGGGCCTCCACTTGTTGTTATTCAGTTGAGCCGAGCGCGCTTTTTTGTGGGAGCGAGCCTGCTCGCGAAGACGTCGGCACTTACAACATCAATGCAAGCTGACCCACCGCTTTCGCGAGCAGGCTCGCTCCCACAGGGGATCGCATTGGGTCGGTAATCCTCATTTCACAGCGCCGAACGACAGGCCGCGGACCAGTTGTTTCTGACTGATCCAGCCAAAGATCAGGATCGGCGCGCACGCCAGGGTCGATACGGCCGACAACTTGGCCCAGAACAAACCTTCGGGGCTTGAGTACGAGGCGATCAACGCGGTCAGCGGCGCGGCTTTGGACGAGGTCAGGTTCAAGGACCAGAAGGCTTCGTTCCAGCACAGGATCAGCGACAGCAGCACCGTGGAAGCCAGACCTCCCTTGGCGATCGGCAGCAGCACCCGGACCATTTCCTGCCACAGGGTGGCGCCGTCGAGGCGCGCGGCTTCTAGGATGTCTTTCGGGATGTCCTTGAAGTAGGTGTAAATCATCCAGACCACGATCGGCAGGTTGATCAGCGTGTAGATCACGATCAGCGCGATGCGTGTGTCCAGCAGGCCGAAACTCTTGGCCAGCAGGTAGATCGGCATCAGCACGCCCACCGGC
>NZ_JBIWEL010000010.1:27629-224520 GCF_044762525.1 Pseudomonas sp. NPDC096950
GGCGGCAGCATCTTGGTGGAGAGCATCCACAGCAGCGTGCCTTTGGTGCGCTTGGTTTCGTAGAACGCCATCGAGTAGGCCGCCGGCACCGCAATCAGCAGGCAAAGGGCCGTGGCGCTGAAGGAAATCACCACCGAGTTCCAGGCGAAGCTGAAGTAGTCGCTGCGCTCGTTGATGTGCAGGTAGTTCTCCAGCGTCGGCGTGAAGATGAACTGCGGCGGTGTGGCGAACGCATCGATTTCGGTTTTGAAACTGGTCAACACCATCCAGAAGATCGGGAAGAAGATCAGGATCGCGATGGCCCAGGCCAGGGTGCCGAGCAGCAGGCTTTGCAGACGGCGGGATTGTTGAAGAGTCATGGCGCAGGCCTCAGGCTTTGTCTGTCAGGTTTTTGCCGATCATCCGCACCAGCACGATGGCCGCGACGTTGGCAATCACCACCGCGATCAAACCGCCGGCGGACGCCATGCCGACATCGAACTGCACCAGCGCCTGGTTGTAGATCAGGTAGGCGAGGTTGGTCGACGCATAGCCGGGGCCACCGTTGGTGGTGGTGAAGATTTCGGCGAACACCGAGAGCAGGAAAATCGTTTCGATCATCACCACCACCGCAATCGGCCGTGCCAGGTGCGGCAAGGTCAGGTGCCAGAAGATCGCGACCGGGCCGGCACCGTCGAGGCGCGCGGCTTCTTTCTGTTCCTGGTCGAGGGACTGCATGGCGGTCATCAGGATCAGGATCGCGAAGGGCAGCCATTGCCAGGACACAATGATGATGATCGACAGCAGCGGGTAGTGCGCCAGCCAGTCCACCGGCTGCGCGCCGAACAGTTTCCAGACGTAGGCGAGAATCCCCGACACCGGATGGAAAATCAGGTTCTTCCAGATCAGCGCACCGACGGTGGGCATGATGAAGAACGGCGAGATCAACATGACCCGCACAATGCCGCGACCGAGAAACTCACTGGCCTCCAGCAATGCGCTGATCAACACGCCGAACACCACGCTGATCAGCAGCACGCTGCCCACTAGCAGCAAAGTGTTGGTGGCGCCGGGCAGGAAGCCCGAGTCGGTCAGGAAATAGGTGAAGTTCTCCAGCCCCACGAACTCGTTCTCACCGGGGTTGAGCAGGTTGTAGCGGATCACCGAGAAGTAGAGGGTCATGCCCAGCGGCACGATCATCCAAAGCAGCAACATCGCTACCGAAGGACTGACCAGAAACCAGCCGGGATTGGACAACCGGCTTTTACGCACCGGTTGGGGGATGTCCATTTGAGCTTTGGCAGTTGAAATATTCATGGCGAAAGAACCGATTGGGAACAGGCAGGTGAAGATCCAGTGTGGGAGCGGGCTTGCTCGCGAAGAGGCCGGTACATCCGATGCATCTTCGGCGGTTGGAACACCGCTTTCGCGAGCAAGCCCGCTCCCACATTGGTTGCGGGGTTACTTGGGATAACCGGCGCGCTTCATCTCACGTTCGGTGGTTTGCTGGGCGGCGGCCAGGGCCTGGTCGACCGTGGTCTGGCCGATCAGCGCTGCCGAGAACGACTTGCCGACCTGGGTACCGATGCCCTGGAATTCAGGAATGGTCACCAGCTGGATGCCGATATAAGGCACAGGCTTGATGCTCGGCTTGCTCGGGTCGGCGGCTTTCAGCGACTCGAGGGTCACTTTGGCGAACGGCGCGGCTTTCATGTAAGCGTCGCTGTAGGTCGAGGCCCGGGTGCCTGGCGGCACGTTGGCGATGCCGTCTTTCTCGGCAACCAGTGCGCCGTATTCCTTGGAAGTGGCCCAGGCACTGAAGGTTTTCGCCGCGTCCTTGGCCTTGGAACTGGTCGGAATCGCCAGCGCCCATGAATACAACCAGGCCGAGCCCTTGTCGGTGGTTTCGTGCGGTGCGTAGGTGAAACCGACGTGCTCGCTGACCTTACTTTGAGTCTTGTCGGTCACGAACGAACCGGCGACGCTGGCATCGACCCAGATCGCGCACTTGCCGCTGTTGAACAGCGCCAGGTTTTCGTTGAAACCGTTGCTGGAGGCGCCCGGTGGGCCTGAATCCTTCATGGTCTTGACGTAGAAGTTCAGGGCGTTTTTCCACTCGGGGCCGTTGAATTCCGGTTGCCACTTTTCATCGAACCAGCGTGCGCCGAAGGAGTTGGCGACGGTGGTGATCAGCGCCATGTTCTCGCCCCAACCGGCCTTGCCACGCAAGCAGATGCCGTACTGTTCTTTATCCTTATTGGTGAGTTTGCTGGCGAACTCGCTGATCTGGGTCCAGGTCGGATGTTCCGGCATGGTCAGCCCGGCGTCCTTGAACAGGTCAGTGCGGTAATAGGTGATCGAGCTTTCGGCGTAGAACGGCAGGGCGTACAGGGAACCCTTGACCGACAGACCTTCACGCACCGACGGGAACACGTCGTCGAGGGCGTAGCTGGCCGGCAAGTCCTTCATCGGTTCCAGCCAGCCTTTGCCGCCCCAGAGTGCAGCTTCGTACATGCCGATGGTCAGCACATCGAACTGTCCGCCCTGTGTGGCAATGTCGGTGGTCAGGCGTTGGCGCAGGACGTTTTCTTCGAGCACCACCCAATTGAGCTTGATGTCCGGATGCTCGGTCTCGAAAGTTTTCGAGAGCTTTTGCATGCGAATCATGTCGCTGTTGTTGACGGTGGCGATGGTCAGGGTCTGAGCGCCGAGGCTGACGCTGCTGAGGGTCATGCAGGTGAGGGCAAGCAGAGCTTTTACAGAAGGTTGCATCGTGCACTCCTTTTCTGAACCCAGCAGGGACAGAAGGACGGTTATTGTTTTTGTGTCTTCCGACGGCAGGAAGAATGTGCACTGATTACAGCCTTCAATTGAGGATGTGACAAATCATCCGTAACACTTGAATCGATACTTTTTTGCACTGGGGTTTGGAAGGAGAGGCGTATGGGACGGTTGTCTGGCGATTGGCCGGTATGGAATCCGTATTGGTTTTAAAGAGTCAAAATCAAAAGATCGCAGCCTTCGGCAGCGCCTGCAGAGAAATACGATCCCTGTAGGCGCTGCCGAAGGCTGCGATCTTTTGATCTTGATTTGTCTTTAACCGAGGTTTTGTTCGGTCAACCGTTGCACTGCCAACCGCCGATAATGTGACGGCGTCATCCCTTTGAGTTGCTGAAAGCGCCGGTTGAAGTTGGAAATATTGTTGAAGCCCGACTCAAAACACACATCGGTCACGGGTTTGTCGCCATCGGCCAGCAGTTCGCAGGATTTGCTGATCCGCAGGCGATTAACGAATTCGATAAAGCAGCGCCCGGTAGCCTGCTTGAACACCCGGCTGAAATACGTCGGCTTCATGCCCAGGTGCTCGGCGACTTCTTCCAGGGGCAGTTCCCGGGCGTAATGGGCAAAGATGTAATCCACCGCCCGGTTGGTGCGGTCAACGTTGTGCTCATCCGCCAGTTGTCCCGTCGTTGCACCGGACAGCAACTGGAAATCATCGGACGCCGCCAGCAACTCCAGCAAAATGAAGAAATGCCCGAGCCGGGTCACACCTTTGGTGTCGGCGATGCGCTGCATCAGGGTCATGGCCTGGCGGATGGTGCGCTTGCAGCGGAACTCGATGCCGTACTTCGCGCGTTCCAATAGCGGTGTGAGGGTCTTGAGTTCGGCAAATACCAGATGGCCGCTGTCGAACAGCTCGTCGGTGAAGTTGACCAGCATGTCGCGCTTGGGTACCACTTCGTCCTCGGCCACCTGGCTGATCCAGTTGTGGGGCAGGTTGGGGCCGGTGAGGAACAGGGACTCCGGGTAGAAGTTGCCGATGTAGTCGCCAATGAATACCTTGCCGGAACTGGCCACGATCAGGTGCAGTTCGTATTCCTTGTGGAAATGCCAGCGCACCAGCGGGCACGGAAAACCATGCTGGCGATAGATGATGGACAACCCGTTGTGGTCGTCCATCAACTCGTAGGACGGATCGGTAATTCTGGCTGATCGGCTCATGGCACCGCACTGTTATTGTTTTTGCTTCTTGATGATGCCTCTTTCGCGGCCGAAAGCGCCAGCGTCTCGACTCAAGCCACCCTGGGAGCCGCCTTCATGCTATTGGCCACCCAGCAATAACCGACGATCTCGGATTCATCGAAAAAGTCGGTACTGATGATGCCGCAGCGGGTCACCCAATCCCGCGATGAATGAAACCACTCATTGATGTACTGCTTGATGTCCACGGGCCCGCCGAGGAACGAGTAGCTGGTGGCGGTCAGTGACCAGAAGTAGTCGTCGCGGCGCGGCGTGTCCAGGGTACTCACGATGTGCGAACGCAACTCGCTGACATTGGTCAGTCGGGTGCCGCTCCAGTGATGGGGGATGCGGATCCAGAACACCTCCATGTCCAGCTCCACGGAACCACTGGCAGCCATAACCACGCGTTTTTTACTGCTCGCTGCCTTGAGCTCGCCAACGGTTTTGTCTTCGTCCCCGGGGGAGATGGCTCGTGCGCCGAGAGATCGGGTCAGCAAATCGTTGAACTGGCCGAAATCGAAGTGCTGGTTACCGTCGCGCAACTGGTGAAAGTCGAGAATGATGAACTCATCCGGATTGCGATCCAGAAAGTCATTGACCGCGTCGATCAGTTCACCCAGCACTCGCAGGGATTGGTAACCGTTGTGATGGAAGTAGAACGTTCCTTGAGGCGAACCCGCGCGGTAACCCAGGCGAAGATCGAAGGCGCGGGCCCCGTTGGCCAGTTGCCAGGCAAACGAATCGTTCTGGCAGGTGGTCCAGTTGCCCAGGACCACCTCGTAGTTGCGGGCTTTCTTGTCCATGCCCGAGTTGTGGGTGCCGGGCCAAATGAGATCGGTGAGTTTCAAGCGGTCGATGTCGGGGACTTTGCTCATCCAGCGTTGTGTATCGACATTGGAAGTGGGGCTGTTGGACATATTGCAAGGCTCCTGCCTGTGGCTCGGCTCCCCATCCGTGGGAGCGAGGTTTGATTGAATCGTGAGCAAAGCCTAGAGCCCGATAAGGGATTTATCAATGCACGGAAACATCGACATAAACATAGCGTTAGGCCAGCTAGTTCAAGTAAAAAATCACCCGCGAGAATCAGAAACGGATGACTCGGCGTGGCGATTTTTCGCCTCAATCCACTGCGCCATGTACTGCGTACTCTTATGCGCATGATGGCGAAGCATGGCGCCGGTGAAGTTGTCTCGGCGCCGTTCGGCCAGGTTATAGCGACAGGCCTGCAAGCGCTGAATAAGGGCAGGGCCGTGCTCTGATTGGCGGTATTGGGCCGCGAGCAATTGGTCGCCATGTTGTTGCGCCTGGGTCCACAACGCCTTGTCCTGATACAGCGCGACCGCTGCGGCGGCGAGCGCTTCAGCCGACTCGCCAATAATGCCCGGCCATGGCAGCCCGTCACTCATGCCCTCCGCACCGATCGGCGTGGTTACCGTTGGCGTGCCACACAGCATGGCATCCACGATTTTGCCCTTGATCCCCGCGCCAAACCGCAGCGGCGCCAGGCAGATGCGCGCGGCTGACATCACCTGCAACGCATCTTCGGCCCAGTTCATGATGTGAAAACCCTGGGCCGGATTGTTCAGCGCCGTGGCTTTGGGCGGGGTGTAGGCGCCATAAAGGTGCAGTTGCGCGCCGGGCAGTTGTTGACGGATCAACGGCCACACCGAGGTTTTCATCCAGAGCACCGCGTCCCAGTTCGGCGCGTGGCGGAAGTTGCCGATGCTGAGAAAGTGCGCACGCTCCTCAAACGAAGTGTGGGCCGTCGTCGGCAGGTCGGGCATCAACGGGCACCAGTGCAGCAAGTCCCGAGGCAGTTTGAACTGCTCGACCAGCAACTCGATTTCCACCGGCGAAATCATCAGGCTCAAATCGCAGCGATACAACGCGGCAATCTCGCGCTTGGCCAGGTCAGTGCCGGCCATCAACTCGAATTCCTCGCGCAAGGCCGGGGCAAACAGTTCGCTGAAGTCGTTTTCGTCGGCGCTGGCCTTCAAGCGGTCCTTGAGCCGCTGGTGCCGGGCGTGCCGCAGGCTTTGCAAGTCGGATGTCTCCAGCACTCGCAACGCATCGGGGCAGTGCTTCTCCACGCGCCAGCCGAACTGTTCCTCCATCATGAACTGATCGAACAGCACGATATCCGGGGCCAATTCGCTGATAAAGGCGTCGAAGCTGCTGTTATTTAACTCGATCGGGCATTCACGAATGCCCAGCGCGGCGAGGTCGGCCTTGTGTTCGCCGACACCCGCCGGGCTGCTGAACGTAATGTCCCAGCCTTCCTGCAGAAACGTCTCGAGAATCTGCATCACATGCCCACTGGCCGCCGAAGACCGGGGTTCGGGCCAGACGTAACCAATGACCAGGACTTTGATGGGGGGCAGACTCATGGGGCATTCCTGAGGAGGGCGCAGGGCGGTGGAAAAAAGAGCGCAATTAAACCACAGCCCTGCGCACAGGTGCCCGGCAGGCAGGTTATCGATCAAACCGGATTAAAACTCAGTGCTACCTCCCAGCCGATATATCCTCCGCGGCTTCTGTCAGTGGCCTTCTGCAGGGTTGTGATGTTTTCCAGGAATATAAGATTGTCGCGTGAAGATTGGCTCAGCAGGGAGGTGGTCATGGCAAATGAATCTGCGTTGTCAAACGCCAACGTTTTACTGAGCAACTGAAAATTGTTGTCGCGGAGATGACCCGAGGCGAGGTTCATCAGTGGCGTCACATCCAGGCGTTGCAGGTTATCGATGCGGCCTGACAGGGACACATTGGCATAAGCGTGGTCAAGCGTATTGGGGGCGCCGTGGAACACTTCATGGATCAGGTCATCGGAGGCCACATCCAGACTGAATCCCTCCTTGCGAAATTGCCGATTGAAATTGTCCGCGTAAATCCGCATGAATTTTGTTTGAGGGCCATCAGCCTTGTTTGCTGTTCTCCACTTTTTGTACTCCTGTGGGTTAAGCGAAGCCAAGGCGCCTGTCTGCGTCTTGGTATCGATTAAGAAGTTGTCGGGGGTAATCTTCGCCAAGTCATTCCTGACATCTCGCAGGGCTTCCAGAAGTTTTTTTCGAGCCTCGGGGGAGTTGTCTCCCATGAGCAGCTTCAGTACTAAACCCGAATCATATTCCGATGCGCTGTTGGTCATTACTTTAATGGCGTCATCCACTTTTCCCCGGGCAACCGGCAATGCGTCCTTCAGTAACTTGCGTGTGTAGATCGCTGGCATGAGTTTGTGTAAACCGGGCAAGCGAATCACGTTCAGGAAGTCAAAGTTTTTCAACTTTGGTCCAATGGCCTGGCCCTGACGATTCAACGCGTACCAGTGGTTGTTCTGGCGTGTGGCCAAGACGATGAGCGAGTCCGACGACGACACCAATGGACGCCAGGTTCCCAGGCCGGTGTCCACACGATTGGCGGCCTTGACCAAATCATAGGATTGCGCGCCGCCGGTCAGCTTGCGCAGTTGGAATGTGGCGTTTTCCAGAACGTTGGCGCCCAGTTTCCTGAGTTTCAATACTTTCACGCCCTTGCGCACCAAGGTGGGTATGCCGTCCAGTGGGTTGAACACGCTGTTGAACAAACCGACACCCACTCTCGCCATGCTGGCTGCCTTTGCAGCGACGGACGCCGTTTTGGCGGCAATGCTTACAACCTTGGCGACCGCGCCGACGACCAACAGAAGTGTCATGGCCGCTTCAATAGTGCACGACGCCCAACCCTCTACCCGGCGATCGGGATCGTCCGAAAGGATGTCTTGGATGCATGACTTGAATGGAACAATGATGTTGAGCACTGTGTCGACAACGCCATCGTACTCGGCCCGCAACCTCTCCAGTTTGGTCTGTCCCCAGCACTCTTTAAATAGCTCGTCATAGGTCGCAATGGGACGGTGCTTTTGAATGAATGCTGTTAGTTCGTCGAACTCGCCATCGTAAAAGCTATGGTAATAACTGCGGGGTTGCCGGGTTGAGTGTGTAGCGGCTACTGGAAGAACGGCGAGCTTTTCAATGACACCAATGCTGGCGGATTTGATGCCGGGGTTTACACCGTGGGTGTAGCACTCAATATCAGTCGGCAAATGATAGTTTCGAGAGGGCGGGCCGTAGCGGTTTACACTTTCAGAGAAATCCGTGCGCGGGGCCTGATTCAACAAGCCGTTACGGCGGATCAGTTCGGCGAGCTCCGGGTTCTCGCGGCAGACGCCGTGCAGTGTAAACAGCTCGTAACAATACAACTTATCCTCGAAATCAGCACAGATCACTACGCCATAACGTCCGGTGGCGGCATCTTTGTCGGCTTGCCTTTCCTTGTAACCCAGTTCTGCAAGCTGGAGGGAGGTGTTAACCACTAACTGAAGTGGATTGAATGCGAATTTAATTTCTGGCGCGGGGATGATCGCTACGGATGGTCGGAGGGTGAATAACGTTACCTGTCCTTGTAACAGTCGCTTGCGGTCCAGCGGTGGCAAATGTGTAAAAGCCAGTTTGAAACTGCTGCTCGTGGCTTCTGAAAACTGGGTATGAACCTGATTGAACAAACGATTGAACTCGGGTTTCAAGCGGTAGGTTTCATTATTGATAAACGGATAAACGTCATAGACGCTGCCCTTGTTCACAAGATCCCATTCGCGAGCGCCGAGCTCATTGGACATCAGTAGCTCTACCAACGACATCGGTTCTGATGTCGCAAAGCCCGGGCGGGGGGCATGTATTATCTTTTTGCGGAGAATTTCATCTTCAACATAATCGCAATCAGGGGCCGTAACTTTCAGTAGCCTTAATGCGATATCCCGTCGTGTGGGGAATTTTTTCGACAATTTGGTTTGAATGTCGGCCAAGAGTCCAAGGTGCTTTTCATAAGCGGAAGTCGCGGTGCCGATTGCAGAGGTGTGGCTGTTCTGCACGTCGGCCAGTGTGATAATGCCGTTGAGCAGAGCCCAATCGAGCAGGGGATCGACGGCGAGCAAGTTGCTGAGCGTTGTCAGTGATTCATCGGTCCAGTCAATCGCTGCCAGTTCTTTGATTTGTGCATACGTCATCAGGCGCGAAGAGCCCGGCGCGTTGAATTCCACCATCGCTACGGACCGGCAAAACTCAACCCACGGCGGTGTGCCCAGCAGCAGAGTCGGGGGCAGTTCTTTGACCAGGAATTCAGGCGCGGCGTAGGCTAACAGTAAATGGGCCGCGAGAGGCGCGATCTGTTCGCTAACGCCTGCCTTGGCAACCAGATGACTTTCCAGCGCTGTCCGAACGGCAACGAAAGAGTGTTCAACATGCTCAGTGGCATAGAGATTAAACCCGGCGACATGATTGCGAGGTTCTTCTTCGCCAATGGACGGGTGCAAGTCCAAGAGCACCGCTGTAAGCATAACTTGCTGCCGATACTCATCGGATAACGGCTCATCGCTTGATGCGCCATACCACTCAAGTTCCTTGATATAGCCTTTGGCCCACGAGGCCGCGAGGAAGTGGGACGCGAGTGTCTGCAGGTATTCATCGGCGTCGGATCGGTTGAGGGTCGTGATGCGCCCCCCCAAGGCAACTTGCGACAGATGATCCAGTAACTTCCCTTGCCCCCGAGTGTAACGGTTGCTCAACGCTCTGATTTGGCGGCGCTGGGTGTCGTCAAGGCTGATCGGGCTGTCGGGGGCTGCCGAGAGCAACTCCCAATAGTTACCCAGTGGTGGACTTTTCGGCAGGCGCAATTCCAGCAACGTAATGAGACGTCGGGTTTCCTCGTCTGTTTTCGGGATGGCATGCTCGTGGAATCTGAGCCATTGCGCCAGGCTGACCTGGTCGTCGAGCGACACTGCGCCACCCAGCGCCGCCGCCACTTCTGTGAGGGTTTTCAGGTCATCGTCCAGTTCGGGGTCAGTTTTAGTGCGGCTGGTCAGGTCGTAGGTGAGGTTTGCGGCCAATGCGGTGATGCGGCCGTTATCTGCAACTTGAAACACTGCGTCTTCGGATAACCGGAGTCTGTTCAGTATTCGTTGAAATGCATCTTTCCTGATCATTCGCTTTAACAGCTCGATACCGGGCACCATCGAGCTTTCAAGGCTTGAATCGCGTTCCAGAGAAATAAGCGGCATTGTCCAGTTGGGGGCGAATCCTGTGCTGTCTTCAGCCAACATTTTTTTCAATCTGAGGCTGACCTCCAGTCGCTCACTGTCATCGCTGCTTGTTGGGTCGACAAAGTTGTCGAAGTTGCTGGAGGGTCGCGAAAGGTATCGATCGGCGATTATGCGGTTACTTGTGTTGTTCATCTTGAATCCATTCAAAGTTTAGGAAGTTGCAGGCAGGCGGGTGCTCTATTTAAAAAATAGAAGGTGCCTGTTTCGTCTGGCTATATATCGGCTACGCACTCGTTATTGAAAAGAATGCAGAGGCGATGAGTAGTGCCGAGACGCAACTTAGTTTGAATGAGTGCGGATGGCCAGATAGTTATTTGAACCAGTTATTTCAGCTGTGTTTATCTGGGGAAGGGTCGGCGTGTTAAATAAAAATGGCTCTTGTTTGCGCGCAAACAAGAGCCATTGAAAAAGTGTCGAGCAATAACTCAGCGGGCGGACAGTATCCCGGATACTTTCTCGCGCAACTGATCGATCGAGAACGGTTTGCCAATCACCTGCATGCCCGCCGGCACGTCGATGCTTTCGGCGTAGCCGCTGGCAAACAGGATCGGCAATTCCGGACGCAGCATCCGCGCCTGGGTCGCCAGTTCACGGCCATCCATCACCGGCAGGCCGACGTCGGTCATCATCAGGTCGATGTACTGGTCTTCGTCATTGAGAAACTCCAGGGCTTGCTCGCTGCCATCTGCTTCGAGAACCTTGAATTCAAGCTCCTCCAGCACATCGACGATCAGCATGCGCACGATGGCATCGTCTTCGACGACAAGAATGATGGACGCGTTGGAGTACATAGTAGGGGCTCTCAATGGTGGATTTACGGGTCGGCGGTCGATCGAAATCGCCGGTCTCTTGCTTGAGTAAATGCAAGACCCCGACAAGTTCCCGACCCGATACAAAAAACAATCGTTGTACAACAATAGGCAAGGATAACGCGCGGCATTGATCAAGAGCAGTTAATTGCTGGATTTTGCTAACAAAGCAGTCAGAAAATTAGATCAATGGAGCGGTTTTGGGGCAAACTCCTTGGTTTTCAACAGTTCGACAAGGCCTTCCCCATGACCTCTGCGTCTTCGGTTGACGAGCAACGCTTCCGTAAACTCCTGAGCCGCAACGTCAGTTTGCCGCTTGGCGTAGGTGCAATCAGCGCCGTTTTCTTTGTAGCGCTGATCACGTACCTGTTGTCGGTCATCCAGTGGGTGGAGCACACCGACCGGGTGATCAATAACGCCAATGAAGCGGTGAAGCTGACGGTGGATTTGGAAACCGGGATGCGCGGCTTCCTGCTCAGCGGCGACGAGCACTTCCTCGACCCGTACGAAACGGCCAGGCCGAGAATCGCGGTCGCCCTCAATACCTTGCTCGAACTGACCGCTGACAACCCGGTCCAGACCGACCGCTTGCGCCGGCTCCAGGCTCTGCAAGCCGAGTGGGCCACCTACGCGCAATCGATGATCGATTTGCAGCGCAGCAGCGGTGATTACCGTGGCGCAGTCAAGGCCGGGCGTGGCAAGCGCCTGACCGATGAAATCCGCGCCCAGTTCCAGGATGTGATCGACATGGAGCAGCAGTTGCGCACCACGCGCAACGAAGAAGTGCGCCGCACCACGATCTGGAGCATCACCCTGTATCTGCTGTTCGTGGCCGGTATCAGTGCGTTGCTGGCCTACATTGGCCGTCGCGACTTGCTCAATCTTTCGCAGAACTACAGCGCCAACATGGCGGCCCAACAGGCCAGCGCCGCGCGCCTGGAGAAACAAGGCTGGCTGCGCAGTGGCCAGACCGAACTCGCCGAGCAGGTGCTGGGACAACTGACCCTCAACTTGCTGGGGCGCAACATCCTGCAATTTTGCGCGCAATACCTGGGCACCGCCGTGGCCGCCATTTATGTGCGTGAAGAACATGGCGGCCTCAAGCGCGTGGCGTCCTACGGTTTGTCCCGGGAGCAGGAAGCACAGGAACAATCGATCTACGACGGCGAAGGGATTATCGGCCAGGCAGTGAAGCAGGGCCGGTTGATTCGCCTGGATGACGTGCCCGCCGATTACTTCAAGGTCAGCTCCGGCCTGGGCGAAGGCTTGCCGCACAGTGTGCTGGTGGTGCCGACAAGCGACGATGATCGGGTCAATGGCGTGATCGAACTCGGCTTCCTGCGCACCCTGGACGAGCGTGACATCGAATTGCTCGAGCTGATTGCCGGCAACATCGGCACCTCGATCGAGGCCGCGCGCTACCGCCAACGCTTGCAGGAAGTGTTGGCCGAAACCCAACAGCTCAACGAAGAGCTCCAGGTCCAGCAGGAAGAACTCAAGACCGCCAACGAAGAGCTGGAAGAACAGTCGCGGATTCTCAAGGAATCCCAGGCGCACCTGGAAACCCAGCAAGTGGAGCTGGAGCAGACCAACGAGCAACTGGCCGAACAGGCGCAGATCCTCGCCGATCAGCGCGATGCCATGGACCAGAAGAACACCGAGCTCAATCAGGTGCAGATCCAACTGGAAGACCGCGCCGAAGAATTGCAGCGCTCCAGCAAGTACAAGTCCGAATTCCTCGCCAACATGTCCCACGAACTGCGCACGCCGCTGAACAGTTCGTTGATCCTGGCCAAGTTGTTGGCGGAAAACCCCCAGGACAACCTCACCGCCGAACAGGTCAAGTTCGCCGAGTCGATCTATTCGGCCGGTAATGACTTGCTCAACCTGATCAACGACATTCTCGACATTTCCAAAGTCGAGGCCGGCAAACTGGAAATGCGCCCGGAAAACACCAGCGTCGTTCGTCTGGTGGACGGTTTGCGCGGGATGTTCCAGCCAATGGCCACGGACAAGAAACTGGACTTCCAGATTGAATTGCAGCCTGGCGCGCCGATGATGATCTACACCGACCGCCAGCGTCTGGAGCAGGTGATCAAGAACCTGCTGTCCAACGCGGTGAAGTTCACCGAAAAAGGTTCCGTCAGCCTGACCGTGGCCAGTCAGCCGGGCGAGGGCATTGCCTTCATCGTGCGCGATTCCGGGATCGGCATCGCCCCGGATCAGCAGGAAAGCATCTTCGAAGCCTTCCGCCAGGCCGACGGCACCACCAATCGCCGTTATGGCGGCACGGGGTTGGGCCTGTCGATTTCCCGGGACCTGGCGAATTTGCTCGGCGGCTCGATCAGCGTCACCAGTGAGCCGGGGCAGGGCAGTGTGTTTACCCTGGTGTTGCCGCAGCAGTACGTCGAACCCGGCGATGAGCCGGTTGAACCGATGCGCGCGACGCCGGTGGCCTACGTGCCAGCCGTCCCGGTGGCCGCTCCGGTGCCGTTGATTGCTGAAGTCGACATCCCGCGTTTCAACGATGACCGCGCCAAGGCGCCGTTCGCCACGCGCTGCATCCTGGTGGTGGAAGATGAGGTGAATTTCGCGCACATCCTCTACGACCTCGCCCATGAACTGGGTTACCAGTGCCTGGTGGCCCACGGCGCCGACGAAGGTTATGACCTGGCCAGGGAGTTCATTCCCGACGCCATTCTGCTGGACATGCGCCTGCCGGATCACTCCGGGCTGACGGTGTTGCAGCGCCTGAAAGAACATGCCGAAACCCGCCACATCCCGGTGCATGTGATTTCGGTCGAAGACCGGGTCGAAGCCGCGATGCACATGGGCGCCATCGGTTATGCGGTCAAGCCGACCACCCGCGAAGAGCTCAAGGACGTGTTCGCCCGCCTGGAGGCCAAGCTGACCCAGAAGGTCAAGAAGGTCCTGCTGGTCGAAGACGATGACTTGCAGCGCGACAGCATTGCCCGCCTGATCGGCGACGAAGACATTGAGATCACCGCCGTCGGTTTCGCCCAGGAAGCCCTGGACCGACTGCGCGAGACGATTTTCGATTGCATGATCATCGATCTGAAGTTGCCGGACATGCTCGGTAACGATCTGCTCAAGCGCATGTCCACCGAAGACATCTGCTCGTTCCCGCCGGTGATTGTCTACACCGGGCGCAATCTTACTCGGGACGAAGAGGCCGAGCTGCGCAAGTATTCGCGCTCGATCATTATCAAGGGCGCCCGCTCGCCAGAGCGGTTGCTGGATGAGGTGACACTCTTTCTGCACAAAGTCGAATCCCAGTTGTCCCATGAGCGGCAGAAGATGCTCAAGACCGCACGCAGTCGCGACAAGGTCTTCGAAGGCCGCAAGGTGCTGCTGGTGGACGACGATGTGCGCAACATCTTCGCCTTGACCAGTGCGCTGGAGCAGAAGGGGGCAGTCGTGGTGATCGGCCGTAATGGTCGTGAAGCGATTGAAAAATTGAATGAAGTCGAGGACATCGACCTGGTGCTGATGGACGTGATGATGCCGGAGATGGACGGTTTCGAGGCCACGACCTTGATCCGTCAGGATCCGCGCTGGCGCAAGCTGCCGATCATCGCGGTGACGGCCAAGGCCATGAAGGACGATCAGGAGCGCTGCCTGGCGGCGGGTTCCAACGATTACCTGGCCAAGCCGATCGACCTGGATCGCCTGTTCTCGCTGATTCGTGTGTGGTTGCCGAAGATGGAACGCATCTAGTGGAAAGGTCTTAGTGGAAAAGAATACCGAAATCGAATTGCGGCTGCTGATCGAGGCGATCTACCTCAAATACAGCTATGACTTTCGTGACTACTCCGGCGCGTCCATCAAGCGCCGGGTCGCACATGCGTTGGCTCAATTCGAGTGCGCGACCATCTCGGCGTTGCAGGAGAAGGTCCTGCACGATTCGACCGCGTTCATGCAGTTGCTGCAATTGCTGACGATCCCGGTCAGCGAGATGTTCCGTGACCCTTCGCACTTCCTGGCGATCCGGCAGGAAGTGGTGCCGCTGCTCAAGACCTATCCGTCGATCAAGATCTGGATCGCCGGGTGCAGCACCGGCGAAGAGGTCTATTCGATGGCGATCCTTTTGCGTGAAGAAGGGTTGCTCGATCGTACGATCATCTACGCCACCGACATCAATCCGCGCTCGCTGGAGAAAGCCAAGCAAGGGATTTTCTCCATGGAGAATGTCCGCGCCTACACTTCTAACTACCAGCAGGCCGGTGGCCAGCGTTCATTTGCCGACTACTACACGGCGGCGTACGGTTACGCGATTTTCGACAAGACCCTGTGCGAGAACGTGACCTTCGCCGATCACAGCTTGGCGACCGACAGTGTCTTTTCAGAGACTCAATTAATTTCATGTCGCAATGTGATGATTTACTTCAATAAAAAGCTTCAGGATCGTGCGTTCGGCTTGTTCCATGAGTCGCTCTGCCATCGTGGTTTCCTGGTGTTGGGCAGCAAGGAAACCCCGGATTTTTCGGCATTCGGCAAACAGTTCGAGCCTTTGGTCAAACAAGAACGGATCTACCGTAAATCATGAACAACGAAGCCGGTTTGCCGACCGTAGAGGCTATCGTGATCGGTGCTTCGGCCGGTGGAGTCGAGGCGCTGCTGAACATTCTCAGCCCGTTGCGCGAAGGCTTTGTGCTGCCGATCATCGTGGTGTTGCATTTGCCGGACGAACGCCGCAGCCAACTGGCCGAAGTATTTGCGCGGCGGGTTTCGCTGCCGGTGCTGGAGGCCGTCGACAAGACGCTGGTCGAGGCCGGAACCCTGTATTTCGCGGCGCCGGGTTATCACCTTTCGGTGGAGCAGGACCGCAGTTTCTCGTTGAGCCTGGAAGACCGCGTGCACTATTCGCGGCCAGCTATCGATTTCCTCTTCGAATCCGCCGCCGACGCCTACGGGCCGGCGCTGGCCGCCGTGCTGCTGACCGGCGCCAACCGTGATGGCGCCAACGGGTTGGCCCAGGTCAAGCACCGTGGTGGCCTGACCGTGGTGCAGGATCCGGACGAAGCCCAGGTCTCGACCATGCCCCAGGCGGCGCTGGACTTGCATCAACCTGACCACATTCTCCCTATACGCGGCATCGGCCGTCTGCTTGTCGAGCTGGAACGAATAGCATGCTGAGTAACATCCAAGCCAAACTGCTGATCGTCGACGATCTGCCGGAAAACCTGCTGGCACTTGAAGCACTGATCAAGCGTGAAGACCGCATGGTCTATAAGGCGCTGTCGGCCGACGAGGCCCTGTCGCTGTTGCTGCAACACGAATTCGCCATGGCCATTCTCGACGTGCAGATGCCAGGCATGAACGGCTTCGAACTGGCCGAACTGATGCGCGGCACGGAAAAGACCAAGAACATCCCGATCGTGTTTGTCAGTGCTGCCGGCCGCGAGCTGAACTACGCGTTCAAAGGCTACGAAAGTGGCGCCGTGGACTTTTTGCACAAACCGCTGGATATCCACGCGGTCAAGAGCAAGGTCAACGTATTCGTCGACCTGTATCGCCAGAGCAAGGCCATGAAGCAACAGGTCGAAGCCCTGGAGCAGAGCCGCCGGGAACAGGAAGCGCTGCTCAAAAAACTGCAGAACACCCAGAACGAACTGGAACAGGCTGTGCGTATGCGCGATGACTTCATGTCGATCGTCGCCCACGAAGTGCGCACGCCGCTCAATGGGCTGATTCTCGAAACCCAGCTGCGCAAGATGCACCTGGCTCGGGACAACGCCGCGGCGTTCACCCTGGACAAGATGCACGCCATGGTCGAGCGCGATGAACGCCAGATCAAAAGCCTGATCCGCCTGATCGAAGACATGCTTGATGTGTCACGGATTCGCACCGGCAAACTGTCGATCCGCCCGAGCCGCTTCGACCTGGTGAAACTGGTGGCCAACCTGCTGCAGAACTTCGCGCCGCAGTTCGATGCCGCCGAGTCCACGGTGACATTCAGCGCCGACGCGCCGGTAGAAGGGCCGTGGGACGAGTTCCGCATCGAGCAAGTAATCTCCAACCTGCTGACCAACGCGTTGCGTTATGGCGGCAAAGGCCCGATCGATGTGCGGGTGTACAGTCACGAAGGCCAGGCGCGGGTCGAGGTCCAGGACCGTGGCATTGGCATCAGTGAAGAAAACCAGAAACGTATTTTTCAACAGTTCGAACGGGTTTCAGCCAAGACCGTGGTCGCGGGACTTGGGCTGGGTCTGTTTATTTCCGAGCAAATCGTTGCCGCCCATGGCGGATCCATCGTCGTCGAGAGCAGAATCAACGAAGGCGCCTTATTTCGCGTTTGTCTGCCGTTGTAGGAAAGCAGCCAGACAAACGCAACCTCTGAGCGACCCCACGGTCGTATCAGCAGCTATTGACCGAACAAAGGCTTCCCATGAGTGAAGATGCGCAAGATGTAGTACTCATTGTCGAGGACGATCCCTCGATTTTGATGGTGTTGTCTGCCTATCTGTCGGGCGAGGGTTATCGCGTATTGCAGGCCGAAAACGGCGAGCAGGCCTTCGAGATCCTGGCGAGCAAACCCCACCTGGACATGATGATCACGGACTTTCGCCTGCCCGGCGGGATTTCCGGCGTGCAGATTGCCGAGCCGGCAGTGAAGCTCCGGCCGGAACTCAAAGTGATTTTCATCAGCGGTTATCCGCAGGAAATCCGCGAGACAGACAGCCCGATCACGCGCAAGGCGCCGATCCTGGGCAAGCCGTTTGATCTGGATGTGTTGCAGGAATTGATGCAGCAAATGTTGTCCTAAACGCTCTTGCCGTCGTAGGAGCTGTCGAAGGCTGCGATCTTTTGATCTTGAAAGCAAAGTCAAAAGATCGCAGCCTTCGGCAGCTCCTGCAAGGCGCGTTCTTTAGATTCGGATCATCTCTCTGACCTTGGCGGTTAGCAGATCGAAGGTAAACGGCTTGGTGATCATCTGCATGCCCGGGTCGAGAAAACCACCGCGTACCGCCGCATGTTCGGCATATCCCGTAATGAACAAAACCTTGAGATCCGGCCGGTACTGACGACCGATTTCCGCCAACTGCCGGCCATTCATTCCTGGTAACCCGACGTCGCTGATCAGCAGGTCGATGCGCTGGGCCGAATCCAGGATCGGCACCGCGCTGTCGGCATCTCCGGCCTCGACAAACGCATAACCCAACTCGCTCAACACCGCACTGACCAACACCCGAACCGCCGGATCGTCCTCGACGATCAGCACGGTTTCACCATCCTGAGCGTAAGGCGCTTGCTGGATGTCCACGAGGGGATCCTGCGCCAGGTTACCGCTGTAGCGCGGCAGGTACAGGTTGACGGTGGTGCCTTGGTCGACCTCACTGTTGATGGTGACATGGCCTCGGGACTGCTTACTGAACCCGTAAATCATCGATAACCCAAGCCCGGTGCCCTGACCGATGGGCTTAGTGGTGAAGAACGGGTCAAACGCCCGGCTGATGGTGCTCTGCGGCATGCCACAGCCCGTGTCGGTTACGCTCAGCACCACGTAATCCCCGGATTCGAGGTTGCCGTGGGCTTCGGTAAAGCCGGTGTCCAGGTGCTGGTTGAACGTTTTCACCACCAGTTTGCCGCCATCGGGCATGGCGTCGCGGGCATTGAGCACCAGGTTGAGCAGGGCGCTTTCCAGTTGATTGGGGTCGGCCTCGGCCACCCACAATTGCTCGCTCAACTGAATGTCCAGCTGAATGCTTTCGTTGATACTGCGTTCAAGCAGTTCGCCCATCGAGGTCACCAGGGTGTTCATCACCACTGGTTTGGAATCCAGCGACTGGCGGCGGGAGAACGCCAGCAAACGGTGGGTCAGACCCGCCGCACGGTTGGCGGACGTGACGCCCAGGTCGATCAGGCTGTCGAGGTCTTCGGTGCGCCCGCGCGCCAGGCGCCGGCGCAGCAATTCCAGGCTGCCGATGATCCCGGTCAGCATGTTATTGAAGTCGTGGGCGATGCCGCCGGTCAATTGGCCGACGGCTTCCATTTTCTGTGACTGGCGCAACGCTTCTTCGTTATTGCGGAGTTCGGCGGTGCGCTCCTCGACTTGTTGTTCGAGGGTTTCCAGCGTGTTTTGCAGCCGCAGTTCGCTTTGGCTCAGATCGATCAGCCGGTCCCTGGCCTCGTACTGTCGTCGGCGCCCGCGCAACGCGGTAGTCACCAGACTGATCAACGTCACCGGATGGAAAGGGCGCTCAAGAAAGGTCACGTTGCCCAGTTGCGGGCCGAATCGCGACGCCGGGTTTTGTTCCGGGCCGCCATGGTAGGTCAGCAGCACAATCGGCAGGTCCGACCATGCCGGTTGTTGTTCGATCAGGCCGAGCAAGGGTTCGAGGTCTCCGCCGAGCAACGCTTCGGAAGAAATCAGCAATAGGCCTGCGCCTTGTTCGAGTTCGTTGCACAAATCCGGAAGGTCGCGGCTGATGATGCCGTCATAACCAGCCTCGTTGAGCATCATCAAGGCAATCTGGCTGTCGCGCCCCAGCGGCGCGAGGATGATCGCGCGCTCGGAGGTCGCCGCCAGCGAAGTCATAGGTTGTCGTCCTTGAGCAGCGGGTTGCTTGCGCCCAGGTAGGTCGGCACGCCGCGCAACACACCCTGGAACGCATCCAGTGGTTCGCCGATGGTCATGCCCTGACTGCTAATGCGGTATTCACGGA
The DNA here is from genome assembly GCF_044762525.1 of Pseudomonas sp. NPDC096950. NCBI lineage: Bacteria > Pseudomonadati > Pseudomonadota > Gammaproteobacteria > Pseudomonadales > Pseudomonadaceae > Pseudomonas > Pseudomonas sp. NPDC096950. Next base: position 47,255 of record NZ_JBIWEL010000010.1, read on the forward strand.
TAGTCGATTCATGGCTGCCGGTGCGTTTCTTGATGATAGAGATAGCCCGGCGCACTTTGCCCAGGGCTTCGAAGTAACGCAGCAAAATGACCGTGTCGGCCAGGTAAGTGATATCCACCGGCGCCTGCATGTCCCCGACCAACCCATGTTGGGCAACGGTCATGAACGTCGCGGCGCCGCGGCGGTTGAGGTACAGCAGCAACTCGTGCATGTGCAGCACCAGCGCGTTCTCTTCGGGCATCGCGGCCTGGTAGCCGTTGATGCTGTCGATGACCACGGTCTTGATATTGCGCTCATCGACGCAGCGACGAACCCGGTGGGAAAACTCGCCGGGGGACAGTTCAGCCGCATCCACTTGCTCGATCAGCAGGTTGCCGGTGTCTTGCAGCGCCTGGAGGTCTATGCCCATGTTTTTCATGCGTTCGAACAGCAAACCCAGTTCTTCGTCGAAGATAAACAGGGCTGCCTTCTCGCCGCGTGCGACGGCTGCGGCGGCGAAGATCATTGAGATCAGCGATTTGCCGGTACCGGCCGGACCGAGGATCAACGTGCTGGAACCGGTCTCGATGCCGCCGCCGAGCAGGGCGTCCATTTCCTTGATGCCGCTGGTCAATTGCTGGCGCACGTAACCGCCACGGTGCTCGGCCGCTACCAGGCGCGGGAACACGTGGATGCCATCGCCCATGATGGTGAAGTCATGGAAGCCGCCGCGGTATTTCTGGCCGCGGTACTTCACCACGCGAATACGTCGGCGTTCGGCGCCGTAATTGGGGGTCAGTTCTTCAAGGCGAATCACCCCGTGCGCGACGCTGTGGACGGTCTTGTCGAGGGATTCGGTGGTCAAGTCGTCGAGCAGCACGACCGTGGCGTCGTAGCGCACGAAATAGTGCTTGATCGCCAGGATCTGCCGGCGATAACGCAATGAGCTTTGAGCCAGCAGACGGATTTCCGAAAGGCTGTCGAGGACCACGCGGGTCGGCTTGACCCGTTCGACCACTTCGAAGATTTGCTTGGTCGCTTCGCCCAACTCCAAGTCCGAGGAGTACAGCAGACTTTGCTGGTGCTGGGCGTTGAGCAGGCTTTCCGGCGGCGTCAGCTCAAAGATATGGATGTTTTCATCCAGCTCCCAACCGTGGGACAACGCGCCTTGGCGCAGCTCCCGTTCGGTTTCTGACAGGGTGATGTACAACGAGCGCTCGCCGGCTCGGGCGCCGGCAAGAAGAAAATGCAACGCAACGGTGGTTTTACCGGTTCCCGGCTCACCCTCCAGCAGAAACACATGTCCGCGGGACAACCCACCGGCCAGGATGTCATCCAGACCTTCGATGCCGGTGGCGGCTTTTGCACTGAACAACTCGTTAGATGTAGACAAAAAAAGCCCTCTCATGACTAGGGGAAGCGAGGCAGCAGGCCTGAAGTGCCTGAATTGACTGCCTGTTTCTCTTGACCCTTGGCCGAGACGACGGTTCAACCTTTTATGTTTGTGTGATGTTCTTGTGCAAAAAAAGCAAAAGACCGCAGCCCTCGGCAGCGCCTACATCGGCTGGATTCGACCGCGATACCGTGACGCAGCGCGGTCGGTGCAGGAGGTGGCGAAGCCTGCGATCTTTAAAGACCTTGCTGCAACGCCGGATCATCCGGGTTCATTTGTTCCAGTTGCGCGAGCAGAATCTGCACGTTCTGCAACTGTCCGCTTTCCGTCCAGTAGTTGATCAGCAACACCCGCGCCTTGCGGTCGGCGGGGTGGCGCTGGACGATTTCTTGCAACTGTTTCTGTGCGGCTTCCAGCTCTTCCTCGCTGTGCAGCGTGGTGGCCAGGTCGTAGCGGTAATCCTTGTTGTCCGGCTCCAGCTCAACGGCTTTGGATAGACCGAGCACGGCAAATTCACTCTGTCCGTGGTGCAACAGCCACAACCCGAGGGCGTGTTGCAGGTAGGCGGAATCTGGCTGGGCCTGCAACTGCTTGGCCAGCAACTGTCGGGCGGCATCGCTCTGGCCTTGCTTGTCCAGCACTTCGATTTGCATCACCAGCGCCGGCAAGTTGCCGGGGTCGAGCTGCAAGGTGCGCTCGAGGGCTTGTTGCGCCGCTTTCAATTCGGCGTTGTGCAAGTGCAGCCGCGCCAGTTGGTAATGGGTGTTGGCGCTTTCGGGTTCGTTCTTGAGGACTTGCTCCCAAGCATCGATGGCCTGCTGCAACGGCGCGAAATACAAGCCGAGATCATCCGGCGACAACCCCAGCAGCGCGTTGACGGCGGCAAAGCGCACGGTCTGCTCGCTGTCATCTAATAAAGGGCCGAGCAGCAAACTGCGCTGACCGCTGGGAACCAGGCCGACCACGCTTTTGATCGCCGCAATCCGCACATCCACCGAAGCGTTTTGCAAATCGGCGCCGGCCAGTTTCAAAGCTTGGGGGCTGGGGTAGTTCGGCAGTTCGGCGAGCAGCCAGATGCGGCGTTTGGCCGACAAGTCAGGACGGCCCAATTGCTGATAGAGCACCCGCGCTGCCCCCGGTTGACCGGCGCGCGCCTGGGCCAGCGCTTCGCTGTAGCCATGTTTGATCGCCTCCGGCACCACGGGCGTGGTACTGCGCAGGAAAAACCAGGCGAGGGCAACGGCAAACAGGACGCAGAGGCTGATAAGCAGGTAGCGGCGGGACTGGGGCATGCACGGATCCGGGAGCTGGCGAGCTTTTGCAAAGACGTCAGCTTCGGTCAGGCGCGGCGATGAGTCAAACCCTGACTCAATTCAAAACGTACTCGATCGGTTCCAGGGCTGGCGGCAAATCGGTTTCGCCCAACGCGGCCAGGACTTCGCGCTCAAGCGTGCGCAATATAGCGTTACACGGTAAATCGTTTTCATCGAAGCCGAACGGGTCTTCGAGGTCGTCGCCGATCTCGTCGAGGCCAAAAAAGGTGTAACTGACGATGGCGGTGAACACCGGTGTCAGCCAGCCCAGCGGTTCGGCCATGGCAAACGGCAACAAGATGCAAAACAGGTAAATGGTGCGGTGCAGCAGCAAGGTGTAAGGGAAGGGCAGTGGCGTGCTTTTGATTCGCTCGCAACTGGCCTGGACCTGGCTCAGGCTGACCAGCCGCGACTCCAGTTGGGTGTAGCGCCATTCGCTGATGCGCCCGAGCTCCGCAAGTTCGGAGCAGCGGGCGCCGATGCGTTGCAACAAGGCATCGGGGATGTTCGGGTGTTGATGGTCGATGGGGTCGGGGGTCCAGGGCGCGACGGCTTGCCGTTCACTTTCAAAGCGCAGGCGAGCGATCAAGCCATGGGCGAAACCGCAGAGTTCACGCAACAGTCGCTCGCGTTCATCGGCGTCCATCAGGCCTTGGGTCTGGCGGATCAACGAGCGCACCTCGATGATCAACTGGCCCAATTGCTTGCGACCCTCCCACCAACGGTCGTAGCAGGCGTTGTTGCGAAAGCTCATGAAGATCGACAGCGACAAACCCAGTAGCGTGAACGGCGTGGCGCTGACCTTGGAGAAGGAGTCCGGGTGCCAGGTTTCCACCAGCACAATCACCGAGGCGAGCAGGGTCACCAACAGACTGCGCAAGGCAATGCGCTTGGCAATCGAGCCCTTGAGGGAAAACAGGATGCCGATCAGGTTCGGCTTGGGACGCACGATCATGGGTAGGGCTTTATTCAGAGACGCTTTCGCAGCGATTCAAGCCTAGGGGCCCCGTGGGTTTCTGTCCAATTGCTATGGCTGACGGGGTTATCGAGCGCATCTATCGAAGTTGTCTGAATCATCAGCGAAATTGCCTACGAGTCCTGTCGACTTTGAAACCTGTCGAGGTCCTGAAGCAGTGACTACGCTTGCTGGAGATGACTCGATGAGTGCGCCCATGCAACCGCTGCTTCAATACTTCAGGATGTTGCTCAACCCCGGCCAAGGGGTGCTGCTGTTTGCCCTGAGAACCATCGCGGCGGGGCTGCTGACGTTGTACCTGGCGTTTGTGTTTGATCTCGACCAACCCAAGTGGTCGATCATGGCGGTGGTCATCGTCAGCCAGCCCCTGGGCGGCATGGCCCTGGCCCGGAGTTTCGGCCAAGTGATCGGCACCACCATGGGAGCGGCGGTCGCGGTGCTGATCATGGCGATTTTCCCCCAGGCGCCGTTGCCCTTCATCATCACCCTGGCCTTGTGGCTGGCGTTGTGCACCGCTGGCGGCACCTTGTTGCGTTACACCAGTTCCCAGGCGTTTGTGCTCAGCGGCTACACGGCCGTGGTCGTCGCGCTGCTGTCGGTGCCGGACCAGGACGGCACGTTCCTGTTGGCCGTCACCCGGGTCACCGAAACCCTGTTAGCCGTCGCTTGCGTGTGCGTGGTCAGCCTATTGACCGCGCGGCCAGAGACGGTGGCGCGGGGCTATTTCGCCAAGGTCGATCAGGTGATCAAACTGCTCGCGACTCACGCGGCCGCGGTTATTCGCACCGAGGAAAGCGAAGTGGATTTTCATCGCCGCCAGATGCAACTGCTGGGTGAGATCAGCGCGCTTGAAGGCTTGCGCCGGCATTTGTACTTCGATGCGCCACGGCTGCGCAGTGCCAATAGTCTGGTGCAGTTGCTGGGCAATCAACTGGTGTTGCTGACCTCGCGACTGACCGCATTGCGTCACCAGCGCGAGTTGTTGGCCGAGCGCTGGCAAGGCGCATTGCCCGAGGACATACAGGTTTTGCGCGCCGAAGAGCTGGCCTTTCTCGATGAGTTGGCGGTGCAAGGGCGCGCGCTGTCGCCCGAGGCCCGCCAGCATTTCGTCGCGCTGCAACAACGGTTCGATAACCAGGCTTATAAGGCCGAACAACTCACCGAAACCATGACCGCCACCTTGCGTTCGCTGGCCTGGGCTCTGCGGTGGGAACAAGCGCGACTGTTGCAACAGCTGGAGCAGATTCTTGAGTTGAGCGACGCGATACAGGATGGGCGCGAAGCGAGCTGCGTGTTTCGCGGGCAGGAAAACCCGCTGCACCTGGATTTCACCCTGGCGGCGATGAATGCCGTCCGCGCCTTTACGGCCCTGGTGGTCGCGGGCCTGATCTGGATCGAGACGGGGTGGGACGGTGCCCGTGGCGGAATGGTGCTGGTCGGGATTCTTTGCTCGCTGATGGCGACGTTCCCACGACCGCTGTTGGCGGCCCAGAGTTATGCGCGGGGCCTGTTGCTGGCTCTGATAGCTTCGGCGCTCTACCTGTTTCTGCTGTTTCCCATGATCAGCAACTTCGAATTGCTCGCGTTACTGTTGGCGCCGTTGCTGTACGCCGTCGCAGTCGGACTGACCACGCCTCCCACCACCGGGACTGCCATTGGCCTTGGGCTCTCGACCTTTTTGCTGTTGGGGCCGCAAAACATCGGGATTGGTCAAAACACTGCGATCCAGTGGTTCGAATTTGCCGCCGCCTATACCTGCGCCACCGTCCTGGCGTTGAGTGTCTATGCGCTGATCTTCCCGTTCAGACCCGTGTTGCGGATGCGCCGGCTGTTCAATGAAAACTGCGAGCAGGTCTACGCGTTGATGAAAACGCCGGCCACCGATGAGCAGCAATTCGCCTTTGAAAGCCGCATGGTCGATCGCCTGACCATGATGCTCGGTTTGCTGCCGGCGATTGAGGACCGGCGTTCTCGGGAACTGTTTGAAGTCAGCCTCGGGTGCATGGCGCTGGGCGTGGCCTTGAATCAGCTCAGGCAACAAGGGCAGGGCAACACTTTGCTGACTACCGATCAACAAAACCGCTTGTTGGGCGCGGTCCGCGAGACCGGGAGATTGATTGCTGGGCGCGCCGGAATCGATCTTGAACGACTGCTCGCCAACCTGCGCACTTTGGGGGATGAAATGGATGACCTGCATGTGGATGTTCATGAGCATCTGTGGTCGGTGTTCCGCATGCGCGTGGCGTTGCTGATCGTGGTGTCGTTCCTGCAACGCTACCGCGACTACTTTCAACCCGCCGATGCAGAAGGAGTACCGGCCCTTGCCCATTGATCTGGAAGTAGGCGGGGTTTATCTGCCGCCGATTGCCCAGGCCTTGTTATTGGCCTTGCCGATTTTCCTCCTGCTGGACTGGCTTTTGCGGCGCTTGGGTGTGTTGCGTTTCGTCTGGCATGAAGCGCTGTTTGAAGGGGCGTTGTATGCCTGCGTTTGCGCCACGCTGATCCTGGTCATGGGAGCCTGATGCCTTGAAGAAGATCCTTGCCCGACTCGCGACCGTCGCAGTGGTATTGCTCGCCTTCATCCTTGGCTGGTTCGCCTGGGAGCATTACACCCGCGCGCCCTGGACCCGGGATGCCCGGGTGCGTGCGGATGTGGTGACGCTGTCGGCCGACGTGGCCGGGCGTATCGTCACCTTGAGCGTGGAGGACAACCAGCATGTGGAGAAAGGCCAGCTATTGCTGGAAATCGATCCGGCGCGCTACAGCCTGGCGGTGGAACGGGCCAAGCGTTCCGTAGAGGTGTCGAAAGCGACCCTCGGCCAATCCCAGGCCTCGATTGTCTCCAGCGAGGCCTTGCTCAAGCAGCGTCAAAGCGAGGAGCAGCGGCGACGCAAGTTAAAACTGGGGTTCGCGATTTCCGGCGAAGAGTGGGAGAAATCCAGCACCGAAGTGGCGGTGGCCCAGGCTGAGTTGTTGCGCAACCAGGCCAACCTCGGGCTGGCCCAGGCGAATGTGCAATTGGCGATCGCCGCGTTGACCCAGGCCGAACTCGATTTGCAGCGCACCCGGGTGGAAGCGCCGGTCAGCGGCTATGTCACCAATCTGCTGACCCGTCAGGGCGATTACGCCACGGCTGGGGGCGCGTTATTGGCGCTGGTGGACAGCGACTCGTTTTATGTCAGCGGTTACTTCGAAGAAACCAAGCTGCCGCGAATCGAGGAGGGCGATCGGGTGCGGATCGAGTTGATGAGCGGCGAAACCTTCGGCGGCACGGTACAAAGCATTGCCTTCGCCATCGCCGACCGTGAAAACGCCCCCGGCGGTCGTTTGCTGGCCAGCATCAACCCGAGCTACACGTGGGTCAAACTGGCGCAGAGGGTCCCGGTGCGGATACAGATTGATGCGGACTATGCCGCCAAGAACCGGTTGCGTGCGGGTACCACGGCAACCGTCACAGTAATGGAAAACCACCACTAACCCCTTGTGGGAGCGGGCTTGCTCGCGAATGCGGTGGGTCAGCCACATCTATGTCAACTGAAACGCCGCATTCGCGAGCAAGCCCGCTCCCACAGGGGAACGCAGTGTCTTTGGGCAGGCAAAAAAAAGCCCCGCGACCGAATGAGACGCGGGGCCAAAAAAATTGGTTGGTTGCGGCCAACCAAAGGAGCTCTTTAAAACGTTACTTACTGGCTACCGTCTCCGGCTGCCAACCGCCACCAAGGGCTTTGTAGATCGCGACGATGCCGCGATACAGATCCACTTCGGCCTGGGCCTGGGAATCTTCGGCCGCCAGGCGTTCACGCTGGGCATCGAGCAGGACGAGGAAATCCGCCGTGCCTTCGCGGTAACGGATTTCCGCCAGGTCGGCAGCGGCGCGGCTGGATTCGCTCTGACGAATCAGAGAGATCAGGCGTTGCTGACGTTTGCCGTAATCGCTGAAGGCGTTTTCCGATTCTTCCAGGGCCAGCAGCACTTGTTGCTCGTAGGTCGCGAGGGCGCCTTCGGCATCGGCGTCGGCACCGCGCAAACGGGCCCGGACGCTGCCCAGGTCAAACGCTGCCCAGGTGATGCTTGGGCCCAGCGCCCAGGCATTGGCGGCCGAGGAACCGATCTGCGAACCACGCCCGGCGGTAAAGCCGAGGAAGCCGCTGAGGCTGACCCGTGGGAACAAATCAGCCTTGGCCACGCCGATACGGGCGGTGGCCGACGCCAGTTTGCGTTCGGCACTGAGGATGTCCGGGCGACGTTGCAGCAGCTCACCCGGATCACCGATCGGCAAGGCCTTGGCGATGGCGGGCAAATCTTTCGGGCTCAGGTCGACGGTCAGTTTTTCCGGACGTTCACCCAACAGGGTGGCGATACGGTTTTTCTGCCGAACCTGTTCAGCCTGCAACTGCGGCACGCTGGCTTCTACAGACGCCAGGCGCGCATCGGCGCGGACCACGTCGAGCTGATCGCCGACGCCGGCATCACGCAGGCTGACGGTGATCTTGCTCGATTCCTGCTGGTTCTTCAGGTTGGCCAGGGCAATCTTTTCCCGCAGTTGCGCACCGCGTAGCTGGCCGTAGGCGTCCACCAGTTCAGCAATCATGGTGACTTGCAGTTGGTACAGATCGGCTTCGGCGGCTTGTTGCTCGGCGTCTGACGATTCCAGGTTGCGCTGGATGCGACCGAAGAGGTCCAGTTCCCAAGCCATGTCCAGGCCCAGGTCGTAGCGTTCGCTATTGACCCGTTTAGTGGTCTGGCCAGGGATTTGGCCCTTGGCCAAGTCACTGCTGGCCCGGCTGGTGATGGTCGGCATGGCATCGTTGCTGGCGTCATCGCGAATCGCTCGCGCGGCTTTCCAGCGAGCGAAGGCGACGCGCAGATCGCGGTTGCCTTGCAGCGATTGCATCACCAACTGGTTGAGGGTCGGGTCTTCAAACTGTTGCCACCAGATGCCTTCGAAACGCGAGCGGTCATAATTCTTCTGACCGTTGGCGCCATCGGTGACGGCCGTGATGTTGGCCGCCTCCGTGGTTGGGGTTTTGTAGTCCGGGCCGACGGCACAGGCACTCAGGGCCAGTACCAGCAAGCTCGGCAGGAAGGCTTTCAGGCTCATTGTTGCGACTCCAGTTTCAGGGCCTTGGCCGCTTTGCGCGCTTCACCGCGCTCCACAAAGTTACGAATCAATACGTAGAACACGGGTGTCAGCAACAGACCGAAGAAGGTCACCCCGAGCATCCCGGAGAACACCGCCACACCCATGGCATGACGCATTTCGGCACCGGCACCGCTGGAGAAAACCAGTGGCACAACACCCATGATGAACGCGAAGGAAGTCATCAGGATCGGCCGCAGACGCAGACGGCAAGCTTCCAGTACCGCCGCCAGGGGACCGAGGCCTTCCTGCTGTTTATCCTTGGCAAACTCGACGATCAGAATCGCGTTCTTACAGGCAAGCCCCACCAGTACGATCAAGCCGATCTGGGTGAAGATGTTGTTGTCGCCTCCCGAAGCAATCACACCGGTAATGGCCGACAGCAGGGTCATCGGTACGATCAGGATCACCGCCAATGGCAGGCTCCAGCTTTCGTATTGCGCCGCGAGCACCAGGAACGCCAGCAGTACGCAGAGCGGGAACACGAACAGCGCGGTGTTGCCGGACAGAATCTGCTGGTAGGTCAGGTCGGTCCATTCGTAGGTCATGCCGTTTGGAAGTTCTTCCTTGAGCAGTTTCTCGATGGCGGTCTGAGCCTGGCCGGAGCTGTAGCCTGGGGCTGCCGCACCGTTGATTTCAGCGGTGATGAAGCCGTTGTAGTGCATCACGCGGTCCGGGCCCGAGGTGTCGCTGACCTTGATGAAGGTCGCCAGCGGGATCATCTCGCCTTTGTTGTTACGCACTTTCAGCTGACCGATTTGGTCTGGCTCAAGGCGGAACTGTTGCTCGGCCTGAACGTTGACCTGGTAGGTACGGCCGAAGCGGTTGAAGTCGTTGGCATACAGCGAACCCAGGTAAATCTGCAGGGTGTCGAAGATGTCGCTGACGGCCACGCCGTGGGTCTTGGCTTTCTCACGGTCGATAGCGGCATCGACCTGCGGCACGTTCACGGTGTAGCTGGTGAACAGGGCGGCCAGTTCCGGCACGTTGTGGCTCTTGGTAATGATGTTCATGGTTTCTTTGTACAGCTCGTCGTAGCCCAGGTTGCCCCGGTCTTCGATCTGCAGGCGGAAACCACCGATGGTGCCCAGGCCTTGTACCGGCGGCGGCGGGAAGATCGCCATGTAGGCTTCTTCGATCCCGGCGAACTTGCCGTTCAATGCACCGGCAATCGCACCGGCGGACATGCTCGGGTCTTTACGCTCGTCGAACGGCTTCAGGGTCACGAACACGATGCCGGCGTTCGGACTGTTGGTGAAGCCATTGATCGACAGGCCCGGGAAGGCCACCGCACTTTCCACGCCAGGCTGTTTCAGGGCCAGGTCGGACATGCGTTTGATCACGTCTTCGGTACGGTCCAGGCTCGAGGCATCCGGTAACTGCGCGAAGGCCACCAGGTATTGCTTGTCCTGGCCAGGTACGAAACCGGTCGGGGTGTTGGCGAAACCGAAGAAGGTCAACACCATCAAGCCGGCGTACAACAGCAGGGCGATACCGCTGCTGCGGATTACCCGGCCAACAGTGCCGACGTAGCCATGGCTGGCCTTTTCAAAGAAGCGGTTGAACGGACGGAACAACCAGCCACCGAACATCTTGTCGAGCACTTTGGAGAAACGGTCTTTCGGCGCGTCATGGCTCTTGAGCAATACCGCGGCCAGCGCTGGCGACAGGGTCAGCGAGTTGAAGGCCGAGATCACGGTCGAAATCGCGATGGTCAGGGCGAACTGTTTATAGAACTGCCCGGTCAGCCCGGAGATGAACGCTGCCGGGATAAACACCGCACACAACACCAGTGCCGTGGCGATGATCGGGCCGGTCACTTCACGCATGGCGCGCTTGGTGGCTTCGACAGGTGTTAGCCCAAGCTCGATGTTTCGCTCGACGTTCTCCACCACCACGATGGCGTCGTCCACCACGATACCGATGGCCAATACCAGTCCGAACAGTGAGAGGGCGTTCAGCGAGAAGCCGAACAGGTGCATCACCGCAAACGTACCGATCAGGGAAACCGGCACCGCCACCAATGGAATGATCGAGGCACGCCAGGTTTGCAGGAACAGGATCACTACCAATACAACGAGGATCAGCGCTTCGAAGAGGGTGTGAACCACCGCCTCGATGGAGCCGCGCACGAAGATTGTCGGGTCATAGACGATGCTGAAGTCCATGCCTTCCGGGAAGCTCTTCTTCAGTTCGGCCATCTTGTCGCGAACTTCGTTGGAGATCTGGATCGCGTTGGAGCCCGGACGCTGGAAGATCGGGATCGCCACCGCCGGTTGGTTGTTCAGCAAGGAACGCAGGGCGTATTGGCTGGAACCCAGTTCAACGCGAGCGATGTCTTTGAGGCGCGTGATTTCACCGTTATCGCCGGAGCGAATGATGATGTTCTCGAACTCTTCTTCAGAGACCAGACGCCCCTGAGTGTTGACCGACAACTGGAAGCTGGTGGCATTCGGCGCAGGAGGCGCGCCCAGGGCACCGGCAGCGACCTGACGGTTCTGCTCGCGAATGGCGTTGACCACATCGGTCGCGGTCAGGTTGCGCGAAGCGGTCTTGTTTGGATCGAGCCACACTCGCAGGGAGTAGTCGCCCATGCCGAACAGCTGCACATCACCGACACCGCCCAGACGCGCCAGCTCATCCTTGATATTGAGCAAGGCGTAGTTGGACAGGTAAAGCATGTCGTAGCGTTTGTCCGGCGAGGTCAAGTGGACCACCATGGTCAGGTCCGGAGAGGCCTTGTCCACGGTGATACCAATGCGCGTCACTTCTTCTGGAAGCTTCGGCTCGGTCCGGGTTACACGGTTCTGAACCTGTACCTGCGCGTTGTCCAGGTCGGTGCCCAGGGCGAAGGTGATGGTCAGGGTGATCTTGCCATCAGCAGTAGACTGCGAGGACATGTACAGCATGTTCTCGACGCCGGTGATGGCTTGCTCCAGTGGAGCGGCCACGGTTTCGCCGATGACTTTAGGGTTGGCACCCGGGAAGTTGGCGCGGACCACAACGGTCGGCGGAACCACTTCCGGGTATTCGCTGATCGGCAACTGGAACAGCGAGATGGCGCCGGCGATCAGGATCAGCAGCGAAAGTACCGCTGCGAAGATCGGCCGTGAAATGAAGAATTGGGAAAAATTCATCGTAGAGATCCCTTAACCGCGTGGGGTCGCAGCAGCCAGTTTCACAACTGCACCTGGCGCGACCTTGGCAGGTGCGACTTGGGGCAGGTTGCTGGCTTCCAGCGCTTGTCGTTGTTGAGCCAGAGCGGCGAGGGTTTCCTTGGTGGCCATCGGGATCACTTCAGGGGTGACCGGCGAACCCGGACGAACCCGTTGCAGACCCTTGACGATCACGGTGTCGTCCTTGTTCAGGCCGCTGCGCACGATGCGCAAGCCTTCGATCTTCGGACCCAGTTCAACCGAACGGTAGGCAGTCTTGTTGTCGCCATCGATGACCAGTACGAATTTTTTACCGAGGTCGGTACCGACCGCTTCGTCGTTGATCAGCACGGCGGAGTAGGTGCCGCTGCCGACCAGTTTCAGGCGAGCGTACAAGCCAGGGGTGTATTGGCCGTCGGCGTTATCAAAGACAGCACGACCGCGGATGGTGCCGGTCTTCGGGTTGACCTGGTTGTCGACGAAGTTCATCACGCCCTGGTGCGGGTTGCCGTCCTCGTTGGACAGACCCAGGTACACCGGGGTAGTGGCACCGCGTTTACCTTGACGAGCGAGTTGGGTGTATTTGAGGAACACACGCTCGTCAGCGTCGAAGTAGGCGTAGACCTTGTCGGTGGACACGACGCTGGTGAGCGCGGTGGTATCGGCGGTGACCAGGTTACCGGCGGTGATTTCCGCACGGCTGACACGACCGCTAATCGGCGAAGTGACGCGGGTGAAGCTCAGGTTCAGTTTGGCCAAATCAAGTTGAGCCTGGAGGGCGCCAACGGCTGCGCGGGCTTCTTGCGAAGCGCTGGTACGCGAATCGGCCAGTTCGGCGGAGATCGCGTTGCTGGTACGCAGGCGTTCACCGCGCTGGGCTTCGTTTTCGCTGCGGGTGGCGTTGGCGCGGGATTGGGCGACCAGTGCTTCGAGGCGGCGAACTTCAGCCTGGAATGGGCGGGGGTCGATCTGGAACAGCACGTCGCCTTTCTTGACCAATGCGCCTTCAGTGAAAGCGACCTCATCGATCTGACCGGAGACCCGTGGACGAATTTCTACGGTTTCTGGCGCTTCGAGGCGCCCGGTGAATTCGTCCCACTCGTTGACAGGTTGCTCCAGCACCTTGGCCACACTGACCTTGGCCGCCGGCATAGCGGCGGCCGTCTCAGGTGCCTTGCCGCAAGCGCTCATCACCAGGACGGCCAGCAAGGCCAACGGGAAGCGCAAATGTTTGAGTGACTGTTCCATGGATGCATCCGCCAATGTATTGAGAATGGACGGATGATGCTCGGCAGGGCTGTATCGCACGAATCGAATGAGGCAAAGGTAACTATCATTCGGAATGATATAAGCACCGAGCGAGCCCTCTAGCATGCACCTTTAGTTAGGGGGCTATCAATCGGATTGATGACAAATCTGTGTTGCGTGGAGTGCAAAGGTCGATCCGATTGGATGACATGTCAATGGCACAAAAAAGAGACGGCCATTGCGGCCGTCTCCATCAGCATCTAGTGCAACTAAGTTCAGTTGATCCCTTTAGGGTTCGGACCGAAACGGTTGTCACCAGGCTGGCTGTCCTGGGCCAGGAACACAATGTTCACGATTGGCAGCAAGATCCACCAGCCACTGCGGTCAGTGTCGTGCATCCGTCGAACAGCTGCCGCCAGGCCAGGAAGAAACACGGCAAGGCTATAAAGGTTGGAAAGGTATCCTTTACCACCCAGCAGTGTTTCAAGAACGATCAGCCCGATGGAGATGCCAAGGTTGATCAGAATAAACATCCAGTATTCGCGGCGGCTGGCGCGGCCGTTGAACACAGCATATTTTTTCAGCACTTCAATGTATGGATTGCCTTGTTCCGGTACACCGGCGGACATCACACGTGTTTGTTGCACACCTTGAGGCGCGCCACATTGCGGGCAAGCCACAGCCAGGCTGCTGATTTCCTTGGCGCAACCACGACAAAAAACCATGCTCATATTTTTTCCCTAAAATTAGTCTAACGACAGTCCAAAGAAAATAAGTGTCGCAATAGCCGACAGAACAACGCCTGCGACTGCGAGATTATTTCCTGGTTTTTTTTGGTTGATGCTGATGATGCCGCAAACGAGACCGGCGACAGAAAAGATGCCCAGTCCGCCGAGGGTATCTCTATCCCATTCGGAGTCATCGAACAGACTAAGTATGCAGAGGATGCCCAATATCAACGAGAGAATAGCCAGCCATGGAGAGCCGACACCAGTCGTTGCGACCGGGTCAACTTGCTGACGTGCTCCGCATTGCGGGCACGTAGGAGCTGTCTCGTGAATTTCCTTGGCGCACGCGCGACAAAATACCATTGCCATCGTCATCCTTAACTTGTTTTGCTGAATACCCGCCCGATTAACGGCCGCGCCCAGAATAACTTTAAGATTATTTCAAATAACTTTCGAGCGCGGTATTTTCGCCGCTACCCAAGTTGCTGTAGTGTCCGCCGCGCCCGGGCAACAGGACTTGAGCGCGACAACCTGAGCGGGCACGATAACAGTCGGGGCCTGCGCGGCCTTTTATCATTTCAAGGAGGATTCATGTCCGGAGCGACAACTTCAACGTTTCCAGCGTTTTTTAGAAAATGGCTCAAGCGTCTGCTTGAGCATTGGACACCGATTACTGTCACGCTGGTTTTTCTAGGTACTGGCTTCGGACTGCTTAGCCTATATATCTACACCAGGGCTATCGGGCGGGTGGATATTTTCATGTCCACCCTGGACTCAAAGTCAGCGCTTTTGGTGTGGGTGTTCGTGGTGATATTCATCATGACGTTGCAACTTGCGGTGCTGATGGTGACTGCGTGGCTCTATGGGATGGCGGTTTCGTTTCTTAATAGACGTCGTGCGAAAACCAAGTTTCTCGCCGTATGGCTACTGGTGCCGTTGGTGGTTGGATTTACTACCCTGATGGTGCTTGCTTTTTACTGGAGTGACGAAGTCAGCGCCGGGCAAGCTCTGGGAATGGTCTCGGCTGCAACGCTCCTATCATTGCTCGGGTTGTCACGGGTGCGGCGCGTTCGCGTTTTGATCGCCGCGGGAGCGCCCAGAGGACAAAGAAAGCAAGTGTATTTCCCCATCGCGGCGATCCTTTTTCTTGCCGTGGGCTCTAGTACACTCCCGACGCTCATTATTCTCGAAACTTATGTTGGCCAGGACGATCAAGCCGCGCTCAACTTCGTCGCGATCTTCTCGATCGTTACCCTGATGCTGAGTCTGGTGCCCGCGCTGCTGTTCTTTTTAGTCCCGGGCAGTCTCTACCGACGGGTGTACATCGTTGGTGTGTCGGTGATCATCTTCTTTGCGGTGTTCCTGCTCGGCGCACGCGGCGCCATGTCGGCCATCACTTATAACGTTGCCGGCAAACTTGAGATCCGTCAGACGCACGCAGCGCGTTTCATTCTGGAAGACCAGGTACGGTTGGGTGATTTGGATTCGCTTCAATGGCATACGCGCCTGCGCGATGACGCAAGGGTGCAGGTTCAGGCTTATCAGCTGTTTGCTTTTGGCGACCTGCTGTTAATTTGTCCAACGATCCTGCGCACCGCAAAACTCCATCAACTACCCGTCTACACGCCACTTTGCCTGTTCACCCGATCCAGCAAGGTGATCCGCATGCCCCCTCAGATGATTCGCCGGACGCCAACGACGGCTAAAGTGGCTTGGACGCAGGCGGCCAGCCAGATTATCGTATGGGATAGGGTGCGGATCAGTCTCACACCGAGGATAAGCCTGATGCGCCGATGAGAGAGGTCGGTGCCCATGACAAAACAGGGGAGGGCTGCTATTGGAGACTATCCGGATCCCCGAAAAACATCTGAATCCGCGACCGCAACCAACGCTCCCCCGGATCATTATCCTGGGACCCGCGCCACGCCATGTGCAATTCAAAGCTGCGCACCGGCAACGGCGGATCTTCAGCGCGAACCCCGCCGGCCGCGGTCAATGCTTCCGCTGTGTAGTCCGGCACGGTGGCGACGATATCAGTCCCGCTGATAAGTGTGCTCAGCCCGTTGAACTGCGGCACCGCGAGCACGACATGGCGTTTGCGCCCGAGTTTCTCGAGTTCTTCATCTATAAAGCCGCTCAGGTCGCCGGCGAACGACACCAGCGCATGGGGCCGCTCGCAGAAGTCGTCAAGGCTCAGCGGCCCCGGCACGGTGTCGGCCCGCAACAACTTGGGCATGCTGCGACGCAGCACTTTGCGCTTGGCGTTGGCGGGCAGGTCGGCGGTGTAGCTGACGCCGATGGAGATTTCCCCTGAGGCCAGCAGGCTCGGCATCAAGATATAGTTGGCCCGCCGCACCACCAGCACGATGCCCGGTGATTCGGCGCGCAGGCGCTTGAGCAACATGGGCAGCAACGCGAATTCGACGTCGTCCGACAAACCGATACGAAACACCGCAGTGCTGGTGGCCGGGTCGAATTCCGCCGCACGGCTGACCGCCGTGGAAATCGAGTCCAGTGCCGGGGAGAGCAGGGCGAAGATCTCCACCGCCCGGGCCGACGGCTCCATGCTGCGACCGGTGCGCACGAACAACGGATCATCGAACAGCCCGCGCAGGCGCGAGAGCGCCGCACTGATGGCGGGTTGTCCAAGGAACAATTTCTCCGCAGCGCGGGTCACACTGCGTTCATGCATTAATGTTTCGAAAACGATCAACAGGTTCAGGTCGACACGACGCAGGTCATTACGATTCATCTGGAGTCCTGGCAGAGTCAGCAAACTTGACGTGGGCGGCCATATGAGAACAATGGCCGGCATGAATATTACGGGCAAAGGCTGCTACTCTGCACCGTGTAATTCACTTTTTACTTAAATGGCTGCTTCGGTTTTTACGGCATTTGATGATGTCGCCGGCGCTGCGGAATCAATGACAGGCATGTCGACTATTAATAGCCACTGATGGTCTTGGGTAGAAAGCCCAGATAGAGTTCGTGGCATTAGAGGTTACTTTGACGAGGTTTGCGATGTCCCGCACGATCCGTTTTCACAAGTTTGGTCCAGCCGAGGTGCTCAAATGCGAAGAGCATGCGGCTGCTCTGCCTGCACCAGGTGAAGTGCAGGTGCGCGTCGAAGCAATCGGCATCAGCTGGTACGACATACTCTGGCGCCAGAACCTGGCTTCGTCCCACGCTCGTCTGCCTTCAGGCCTCGGCCATGAAATGTCGGGTGTGGTGACGGCAGTCGGCGACGGTGTCGATGACCTGGCGGTGGGTGACAAGGTCGCCAGCTTCCCGGCCGAGAGCCCTAACGATTATCCGGTCTACGGCGAACAGATTGTTCTGCCGCGCTCGGCACTGACCCGCTACCCGGACGTGCTCAGCCCGATCGAAGCCAGCGTGCACTACACGCCGCTGCTGATAGCCTATTTTGCCTACGTTGATCTGGCGCGGGTCAAACCGGGGCAGTTCGCCCTGGTGACCGACGCAAGCCATTGCGCAGGGCCGTCCTTCGTACAGTTGGGTAAAGCCCTGGGTGTGCGAGTGATCGCGGCGACCAAGACCGCAGATGAGCGCGAATACCTGCTGTCCCTCGGTGCCGAGAAAGTCATCGTCACCGAAGAACAGGATCTGCTGATGCAGATCAACAAGATCACCGACAACCGTGGCGTCGATGTGGTGTTCGACGGGCTTGGCGGGCCACAGATGTCGCTGCTCGGTGACGTGCTGGCGCCGCGTGGCAGCCTGGTGCTGTATGGCCTGCAAGGCGGCAACCAGACACCGTTCCCTGCCTGTGCGGCGTTCCAGAAGAATATTCAGTTCTTCGTGCACTGCATCGGTAACTTCACTGGCAAGCCGGAGCTGGGCATCATTCAGGATCAGGTGGCGTTGCAACGAGCGTTGCGCGACATCAACCAGTTGACCGCCGACCGCGTGCTGCTGCCACTCAAGACTCGGGTCTTCCCGTTTGCCGAGTTTGTCGAAGCCCACCGCTACATGGACGAATGCCCATGCCGCGAACGGGTCGCCCTGCAGGTCGAGACGGCGTAACCCTTCTGCAAGCGTGGGTGACCACACGCACGCTTGCGCTTAAATGCCTTCCCGATGCCCTCTGCGCACCTTGCGCCGAGGGCATTGTCGTTTCTGTCTACCTGGTTTCAGCAACTGAACCGGTTTTTGCTTTCGATCTGTATCTTCTAATCATCATATAAGCCCTGATAATTGAATGATTACTTTCATCTCAAGGAACGAGTCATGAGTGGGCGTTCGGCTGATATTAATCAGCGCATGTTTGCGATAGACGACGGGCAAATGTCACAACGTTTGAAGACTAAAGACACATCGGTATCTTCTTTCTCTATTTTTTGTACTCAATGTCCGTGGGACGCTGTCGGAAGTTTCCTAGGAAGTTATGCCAAACCTCGCGGGCCTTGCCCCGTCAGGCTTTGCGAGGAGGTGGCTGTCGCCTTGGTATAGGCAGAGTTCAAACATTTCAAATAATTACCCAAAACTTAAGTGCTAGCATTTCATGACAGGATCCAGCACTTCATACCGTGAATCGGTCGCGCACTGTCTATTACTGTTTGCGTGACATTGAACTTCCGAATACCAGGTAAAACACTGATGACCACAATCCACGATCAGGCAATGAACTATGTTTACCAGCAAGTACTGCAAAGGCTGCTGAGTTTTTTCTCGCGCGCCGAACGCACGGCCTTGCAGCTTATGATTCAGCGCCTGGTGGTGTCGGCCGGCGGCATGGAGCGAATCGGCGACTTCAAGGTGATGACGATTCAGTCCGGCACCCTGGACAGTTGCTACACCCTGGCGTTACTGCGCGCCGCCCAACTGAGTATCGCCAGCCGGGCACCAGCGACCTTTCAGTTGCGCGTCGCCACCCTGCGCCTGAGCGGGACCGGTGCCGCAGCGCTGGAAAACATCCATCGCAGCAATGCGGCGCTGTTTCTCTACGACGATCCCCGGGTCGAATTGTTGATGGTGGATAACCGCGAAGTCCTGCCATTCAATCACTTGGCGCCGATCTCCGAGGCGGGGCGCGAGTCGAATCGGCTTAACCTGTTGATGGTCGGCCATCGCCGGGCCTGGGAGGGGCCGCTCGATCTGTGGGATGACGGCTACCTGACCACGGGCGAGTTCTACGGGCAAATTGCCCGGTGGGACAATGGCGTCGATGCGTTGATCAACAGCGAAACGCCTCGCCAGCAGAAACAGTTTCTCGACGGCTTGAGGCGTGCGGCGCAAAAGGCGGGCCTCGAGACCTTTGACTACAACTTCGCCGGGTACGAGGGGTTGTTCGCCATGCTCGATGACCTGGGCAGCGATTACTACCGTGAGCTATATGCCGGCCATGAGTACGCGCAGTGGCGTCCGCTCGGCCGATTCGAAGCCTGCCGTCGCACGACCAACATCGACATTCACGACATGGTGGTCGGCAAACTGGAGGAACGCTGGCCGCTGCTTACCGAGTTCCTGGGGGTCCAGATCGACGAAATGGCGGCGCACCTGAGCGATAGCGAATACGTCAGTCCTGCGATTGCGGCGCATCTGCGGGGGCTGCAGGCCTGTGTTGTGTCGGGCGACAGTTACGAAGCCGGAATTGCTGAATACTTGCAGCGGGCCCTGGTGATGATGCGTCGCAAGCTGGTGCCGGAACGGTTTTGCGAACTGGCCCTTGAGTCGTTCGCCAACCCGGTAGACATGGCCGAGCGGCGCTTGCGGGCGGCGGACGAGGCGCTGAGAACCCTGGGGCTGACAGAAGCCCAGTTGATATGCCTGCTTTTCGCGCCTTTTATCGATGGCGGCGCCGGACTGGAGCGCTTCCTGCGCAATTGCCACCCGGGCATGCTGGTGGCCATGCCGGACCTGCACAAGGCGATGCAGGGGCATCAGGCGCCCGAGCAGGTCCTGCAATGGATGGTCGATGTCAGCGGGCTGCCGGTCAGCCTGATCGGTACGCTTTATCGCATGAGTCCGGTGGCGGTAGGGGAAGGCATTCCCGTCGAAGACCCGCAGAACGATGACGCTGACGTGATTGGCGAACTGTCAGCGGGGCATTGAAGGTGCAAGGGCTGCCGCGATTCACAACCGCTCAAGCACACGCTTGCAGCATGCCCGGCCACGATCGATGAAAGGGCCCAGGCAAACTGACTTTGCTTACCAGGCGGTGTATCGCTATTTGACGCACCTCATCAACGAACCGGGCAGCGGCACGCCGATTCGCCTGCCTTCGTTGAGGCAACTGGCGCTGCGTCTGAACGTGTCGATTTCGACCATCCAATACGCCTATTCGTTGCTGGAGAAAGAAGGGCGGGTCTACTCGGTCGCCAAGTCTGGCTATTACTCCCAGCCGATAGCCGCCATCGGTCCGCTGACCAGCGGCAATGATTTGCTTGAAACCGTCTATGTCAACGCGCGGCGTCCTGAAATGCTGGTGTTGAGCGCCGATGATCCGGCCCTGTTGCAGCCGCTGGACAGCCCGTTACTGATGTTGGAACGCGAACTGCTGCGCCAGTATCCGCGTCAGCCACCCTCGGCCTCGCAACCTTGTGGCGAGCAGGAATTGCGTACGGCCCTGGCGGCGCGCTACACCACGTCACCGGCGCGTTGTTGGCATGCCGACGAGGTTTACATCGGTGCCGACCTGCGCGGCGTGCTGGAAATACTGATCACCCTGCTGTGTCTCAAGGACGCCACGGTGGTGGTCGAGTCGCCGTGCGATTGGGTAATTCTGCGGTTGTTGGAGGCGGCAGATGTGCGGGTGATCGAGTTGCCGTTGCAAGCCTGTGGCGAGCTGGACCTGGAGCAGCTCGAGGACGTACTGGAAACCCGGCTGGTGCGGCTGGTGATGTTGTCGTCGGGGCTGAGCATGCCCCGGGGAAGCCAGGTGCCCCACGACAACCGGCAGGCGATTGCGCAGCTGTTGGCCCGGCATGACTGCTGGGTGCTGGAAAACGACTGTTATGGCGAGCTCGCTTTCGAACTCGACGGGCCAAGGATTCGCGACCTTGTGGACCCTGACCGGCTGATCGTGTTTTCCACCTTTGAGAAAATCATCGGGTCGGAAGCGCCCTACGGCTATCTGCTCTCACGAAAGCTGGGAGATGAGCTACAACGGCACTTCTTGCTGCGTGCGTTTCGCCTGTCACCGATCCGCCAGAAAGCCATTGCCCGCCTGTACAGCAATGGACGCATCGACCAGCATCTGCAAGTCCTGAGGCGTATGCTCAAGGATCGCCAGGCGCAAATGATCCAGCTTTTGCACGAACGGCTGGGGGACGCGTTGCAACCGGTCGAGCCGCAGGGTGGGGCGACGATCTGGGCGCGCTCGTTGCGTCAGGTCGATGTACGTCGGGTGTTCCAGCGTTTGCTCAAGCAACAGGTGGTGATTGCGCCAGGCGAGCTGTTCAGCCTGCAAGGCCTGCATGGTCAGCATTTGCGCCTGAGCCATACGTTCAGCGGCGATCATGACCTGGGTGCCGCCCTGGGACTGCTGGGGGATGCGTTGCGTCTGGAAGCGCTTGATTGAGCCGGGTTAAAAAAGGTCATGGACGGCGCGGATCGTTACCATCGCGCTACGGTCAAACTGCCAGTAAACTGCGTTCCTATTCCTGAACCACTCTATTTCAGAGGTTTTGCATGACACTCAGTCCTTTTGCGGGCAAACCGGCACCGGCAGAATTGTTGGTCGACATCCCGCGACTGGTAACGGCTTATTATACCGGCCAGCCTGATGCCTCCATTTCCACCCAGCGCGTGGCCTTTGGCACATCCGGTCACCGAGGCAGCTCGTTCGACTTGAGTTTCAACGAATGGCACGTTCTGGCAATCAGCCAGGCCATCTGCCTGTACCGTGAAGCCCAGGGCATCGACGGCCCGCTGTTTGTCGGCATCGACACCCATGCGCTGTCGACCCCGGCCGGTGCAAGTGCCCTCGAAGTGCTGGCGGCCAACGGTGTCACCGTAATGATCGCCGAAGGCGACGAATACACGCCGACCCCGGCGATTTCCCATGCGATTCTTTGCTACAACCGCGGTCGCACCTCGGGTCTGGCGGACGGCATTGTCATTACTCCGTCCCATAACCCGCCACAAAGCGGCGGCTACAAATACAACCCTACCAACGGCGGCCCGGCCGAAACCCATATCACCAAGTGGATCGAAGCCAAGGCCAACGAACTGCTCGGCAACAAGCTGGCCGGCGTCAAGCGCATCAGCTACGAGCAGGCGCTGAAAGCCAGCACCACCCATCGCCATGACTACGTCAACACCTATGTCGCCGACCTGATCAACGTGATCGATTTCGACGCCATTCGCGATGCCAAGCTGCACTTGGGGGTCGATCCACTGGGTGGAGCAGGGGTGCGCTACTGGTCGGCGATTGCCGAGCATTACCGCCTCGATCTGGAAGTGGTCAACACCCAGGTCGATGCAACGTTCCGTTTCATGACCGTCGATTGGGACGGGCAAATCCGCATGGACCCATCGTCCACCCACGCCATGCAAGGTCTGATCGGTCTGAAAGATCGTTTTGACGTGGCCTTCGGCTGCGACCCGGATCACGACCGTCACGGCATCGTCACTCCGTCCGGTGGCCTGTTGGCGCCGAACAACTACCTTGCGGTGACCATCGACTATCTGTTCCAGAACCGCCCGCATTGGCGCGCCGATGCTGCCGTGGGCAAAACCGTGGTCAGCAGCGGCTTGATCGATCGCGTGGCCAAGCGCCTGGGTCGTCGTCTGTATGAAGTGCCGGTTGGCTTCAAGTGGTTTGCGGACGGTCTGTTCGACGGTTCCTTGGGCTTTGGCGGCGAAGAAAGCGCCGGCGCCTCGTTCCTGCGTAAGGATGGCGGCGTCTGGAGCACAGACAAGGACGGCCTGATTCCGGCGCTGTTGGCGGCAGAAATGACCGCTCGCACCGGTCGCGACCCAAGCCAGGCCTATCGCGCACTGACCGATGAACTCGGCGAACCGTTCTCCGTTCGGGTCGATGCCAAGGCCAACCCTGAGCAGAAAGCACTGCTGAGCAAATTGTCGCCGGACCAGGTCACCTCGACTCAATTGGCCGGCGAAGCGATTCAGAGCATCCTCAGCCATGCGCCGGGCAACGACCAGGCGATCGGCGGTTTGAAAGTCATGACCGAAAACGGCTGGTTTGCAGCGCGTCCGTCGGGCACTGAAGACATTTACAAGATCTACGCGGAAAGCTTTATCAGCGATGATCACCTCAAGCAGTTGGTGGCTGAGGCTCAGACCCTGGTGGATGGCGCGATTGCTGCGAAGTGATTGAGCTATAAAAAAGGGCGACCACAAGGTCGCCCATTTTTTTTGCCCGGTATTTAAGCCAGATCCACCAACACGATTTCACTGTCTTCAATCGCCGTCACCCGCAACACCTGCTCATCGGCAACTGCCACACCGTCTCGAGCTTGTGCACGCAAGCCATTGACTTCAATCACGCCGGTGGCCGGAACCAGATAGGCGCGACGCCCACTGTCCAAGCGATATTCCGCCGATTCCCCGGCCTTCAGATTCGCCGCCACCAACCGAGCATCAGCACGAATTCGCAAGCTTTGATCGTCGCCAGTCTTGCCGCTGGCCAGTGTCACGAAACCTTCGCGCTGACCTTTCGGGAAAGGCTTGGCGCCCCACGAAGGTGCCGAACCGGCCTCGTTGGGGATGATCCAGATCTGGAAGATTCGGGTCTCGGTGGCTTCCAGGTTGTATTCGCTGTGGGCGATGCCGGTGCCGGCGCTCATGACCTGCACGTCACCTGCTTCAGTGCGGCCCTTGTTGCCCAGGTTGTCCTGGTGGGTAATCGCACCTTCACGCACGTAGGTGATGATTTCCATGTCGCGGTGCGGATGCTGTGGAAACCCGGTTCCCGGCGCAATCACGTCATCATTCCAGACCCGCAGGTTGCCCCAGTTCATGCGTTTGGGGTCGTGGTACTCGGCGAACGAAAAGTGGTGATGGGCATCCAACCAGCCATGGTGGGCGCCGCCCAAGGTGTTGAAAGGTCTGAGTTCAAGCATGATCGTCTCCTGAAAGGTTCGTCATGGGGCGGTGCGCCTGAGCCACGAAACAAGAACCGGTGGTTGATGGCGTGCATCATCTATCAGGGGATGATCGATAAAAAGCGTAAAAAGTGCTTCAAAACAATCTAATAAGTTAATGTTAAATAACCTCGAAACATTCTCATTCAGCCTTCACTTCATCGCATAAGCCAATGACCTGTAAGCATTTCACTAGAACTCAACGGCAAATGCAGACACCATAGCCCTCAACAGCCTCACACCCTGGAGTCCGTCCGCGTGCCGCAACACACCCCCGATCTTCCTCCCGAACTTCGTCCCCTCGCCGAGATGCCATGGCTCAAGCGCCTGGCCGCCCGATTTTTTGGGTATGGCTTGACCCAAATGCGCGCGCAACACCGTGCGTCGTGGCTGCACGGGCAAGCTGACGGCTTCCGCAGCGGTCACAGCGCCGGGGTGGATTACGGCTTCAAGGAAGGCAAGCTCGAAGGGCTGGAAGAAGGCCGGCAGGTGCTGCTGATCCGCGACTCGCGCTCCACCGAGCATCGACCGCCGAATGTCGATGACCATCTGTTCGACGATTGGCGGCTGCCATTGAGTGCCGAGATCAAGAAGCGCATGAAGGCCGATGTGGCGCGGCTGTTGCCGGCCCATGCCCAACCCAGCACTGCGCAATGGAAGATGATCTTCAGCGATACGCCATCGACTTCGGTGATTGCCGGGGCGGGCGCAGGCAAGTCGACAACGCTGGTGCTACGTATTCTGTTGCTGACTCACTACCTCGGATTCGAGTTAAGTTCGATGACCGTGGTGACTTTCACCCGCGAATCGCGCAAAGACTTCATCAATAAGCTGATCGAACTGGTTGGCTTGTGGGGTTGGGCGCTCAACCTTAAAGACGCGCGGGACCTGGTGCGCACCTTCCACTCGCGGATTCTGCCGATGGTCCGCAGTTTGCCGGGCTTCGAACGCCTTCAAGCCTTCGAAAACCTCAGCAATCGGCCACAAAACGGCGACGAGGAAGTCGACAGCAATCCGTTCGACCTGCGCATCAACGACGCCCAGCGTCAGCAGCTCAACGCCTGTTATCACGCTTTGTTTACCACCAACGGGCGCTTTCGCGAGCTGATTCAGCCGTTATCCCGCCACGCCTTGCAGCTCAAGGAACTGGAGCGCGATCACCCGGATGTGCAGAAGCGTGTGGCCGTGACCGAACTGGCGGCCAAGCGCGATGAAGAACTGTGCGACACGATAGAAGACCTGTGGTTTCGCGCCGGAGCCTGGCCGATCAAGGGCATCGAGCCCAAACGTCAGGCGTTTGATATCAACGGCTCGACGTTCCATTGTCATGGCTATATTCCAAGCCTCGATGCCTGGGTGGTGTTGGGCTTCGATCCCCGGGAAAACCCGCAGGTCAGTCGCCCGAATGCCAAGCTGACAGTGCGGGCTGAGTGGGCAGTAAAGCGCACCCTGTTTCAAGCTTTCTGTCGTAAGCCTTTGATATGGCTGGATAGTTACGAGTCGTCAAAGCAGGTTTTGGCCTCGTTGGCCGGGGATGCCAGCGCCGGTCCGGGCTTCGACTACAAGGTCAAGGGCGAACTCGGTTCGGCGCCGCTGCTCGACTGTTTCGTCGCTGCCGCCGGGTTTATAGAGAACCTGGGGTTGGATGTTCCGGACGCCGTGGGCCGGATGAGTTTCGCCAAGGACGATCCGGACCGATTCTTCTTCGAAGCCCTGAGTCTATTCTGGCGTGCCCTGGAAGATCACTTGCTCGATCAAAAGCCGCCGGTAATGACCTACAACCGAATGTTTGCCTTGTTCAGCGAACATTCGCCGGAGAATCTGAAGCTGTTAAGCGATGAACTGCTGCGACCGCTTTCGCACCTGATGATCGACGAATTTCAGGACGTATCGCCGCAGATTGTCTCGTGGATCCGCGCCAGCCTGGCCGAGATCCGCAGTCGTGGCCCGGCGATGCACGTAGGACGCGGCGCGCAGCGTTCGTCGTTGCTCTGTGTCGGCGATGATTGGCAGTCAATCTATGGTTGGCGCGGTAGCTCGCCGACCTATTTCATGGAATTCAACAAGGAATTCCCGTCGCCGAGTACGACCCGAGTCATGCTCAGCGACAATTACCGCAGTCATCAGCACATCATTGATGCGGCCGAACACATCGTGCGAGCTGCGCCGGCCATCCCTGGCAAAAAGGCCAAGGCTAGCGGCGAAGCCAAATCGCTACAGCCAGTGAATGTGCTGGATCGCGATGATCAAGGTATGGCGCAACGGTTGATGGAGCACTACAAGCGCGGCGACTCAATCTTGATGCTCTATCGAAAAAGTAGCGATAAGTCATTGATAGAACAGCATATTCAGCCTGTAGTTAATGTGGATTCTAGCTTGCCGTATGAAGCCCGGCGTCTCAAGCAACTGACTTATCACAGCGCCAAGGGGCTTCAGGCGGATGCGGTGTTCTTGCTGGGTGATTGCCAGCATCTGACGAGTTCGCCTTACAAGAACCAGGTGTATCGCATGGCGGGACTGGGCAAGGCTGGTGACAATGAGGCTTATGACACTGCGCAGAAAGACGAGATCTTGCGGTTGGCCTATGTCGGGATCACCCGGGCGGTAAGTCATTGCTACTGGTATGTCGATGGCCAGGACGGCCAGGCCGTCAATATGCCCAAGGCGTCTGACAGGATTGGCAAGGGCAAGGCGTTCTTTGCCGATCATCGCCAGAGCGCAAAAACCGCATAGAACGCTAATCCCTGTGGGAGCGGGCTTGCTCGCGAAGGCGGTGTGTCATCCAGCATCAATGTTGAATGATTCACCGCTTTCGCGAGCAAGCCCGCTCCCACAGGGGTATTGCATTCAACTCAGGAAGTAAACGCCCACAAAAAAGCCCACATCCTGTGGGCTTCTTGTTGTCTGGAACCGGTCTCAGGCATAACTCCTGAGCGCCACCGGCGGAATGAACGCTTCGAGTTCATCCTCCACCGCTTCGATTATTCGTTCGACGTCCGCGGCATTCATCACGGTCGCGCAGGGAATGCCGGCAATGGCGATCATGGTTTCGCCACTGGCACGGTCAAAAAGACGGGCAATCATGCTGCCCGGCGCGTCCATGCTCGCCTCGAAACCCATGGGATGAAAATGCCAGCGCATCAGCTGGCAGGCGTTTGGAAAGGTGACTTTGCTGAACGACCCTTTGTTCATGTGTTGCCCGCCTTAGTCATCGAGCGCTTCCTTTAGCTCATGTGAGGAGGGGTAGAACCTTCAATGGTTCAACCGGTGAATGCATTTAAAAGTAGCATCCAGATGTGAAAACCATGTGGATTTTTTCAGTCCGTTTGGCGATTGGTTCAATTTTTTTTGATATGGGTCACGCTGCGGAAGATTATCGCCAAAGAGCCATCATCGAATGGCCATTGAAGCCGAGGCACAAGTTGGGCAAGCTCCGTTATTTCACCGAGCCCTTTATGCACGCCGATGATGATGGCCCGCTGCAAACCCAGGCCACGGGCGAGACGGTCATGCGCTACCACCTGTGCTGGAAACACCGGGACCTGGACGGCGTCATGGCGCTGTATCACCCGGACATCCAGTACAGCGACTTTTTCCAGAACCGCGTAATGGGGCTGGCCGAACTGCGCGAGTACGTGCGCGACAGCATGCCGCGCAACCCCGGCGAAGCCCTGGAGCATTCGGATCGCATTCGCCTGGACGGCAACACCGCGTTCATTCAATACCAGATGACCCTGCGCGGCACCGACGGGCTGGTGTCGTTTCGTTCCAGTGAAGCGATCACCGTGCGTGAGGGCTTGATCTGGCGGGTCAACGAGTACGCATCCCTGGTGCGCGAACAACCTGCCAGCAAAACCAGCAACAATCTGCGCCCGGCGGCCAGTCGCCTCGGATTGTCACCGCGTCAACTGAGTTTCATGGCCGAAGACCTGCAGCAATACTTCCAGCGCCAGCAACCTTATCTGGACCCCGAACTCGATTTGCAGCGAGTGGCGAAGGAGTGCGGTTACAGCCGCAATCAGATTTCCTATCTGCTGAACCAGGTGCTCGGGCAAAGCTTCTATCGCTACGTCAACCAGGCGCGGTTGCAGCATTTGCTCGCGGCGCTGGACAAGGCGACGCCGCCCTTGCGGGTCGATGAGTTGGCCTTTGCCGCCGGCTTCAACTCGCTGTCGGCGTTCTACAGTTGTTTCCGCCAGCACACCGGCCAGTCGCCCAAGGCCTACGTCAAACAAATTTCTTTGCGTGCACGCGCGCACGACAGCCTCTGAGGTCACGCTCTAGGATCG
The DNA here is from genome assembly GCF_044762525.1 of Pseudomonas sp. NPDC096950. Taxonomy (NCBI): domain Bacteria; kingdom Pseudomonadati; phylum Pseudomonadota; class Gammaproteobacteria; order Pseudomonadales; family Pseudomonadaceae; genus Pseudomonas; species Pseudomonas sp. NPDC096950. The sequence continues at coordinate 75,543 of NZ_JBIWEL010000010.1, forward strand.
ACGCCATCGAAGTTTGAGTGGTGGAGTCTGGTATGCCGGCGTGGCGCAACATCAGTTTATGGATGGACCAACTCGACGAGCCATTGCTGGCGCGTCCGGCCCTGGAGCAGGACCTGGACGTCGACGTGGCCATCATCGGCGCCGGCTATACCGGGCTGTGGACCGCGTACTACCTCAAGCGCCTGGCCCCAGGCCTTGATATCGCCATCGTCGAAGCGCAAACCGCTGGTTTTGGCGCCTCAGGCCGCAACGGTGGCTGGCTGATGGGCAACCTGCTCGGCGAGGACCGCTTGCTTGCTGGTCTCTCACCCGAACAGCGCCGCGCCTCATTTGATCTGTTGCACGGCATTCCCGATGAAGTAGAGATCGTCCTCGAACGCGAAGGCATCGACTGCGATTACCGCAAGGGCGGCGTACTGTATTGCGCGGCCCGTTATCCGGAACAGGAAGCGAGCCTGCGCGGTTATCTGGACACACTGCACCGCCAGGGCCTGACCGAAAACGATTACCGCTGGCTCAGCCCCGAACAATTGGCGCAACAGATCAGAATCGCCAAGCCCTATGGCGGTATCTATGCACCGCACGTGGCGACGATTCACCCGGCAAAACTGGTGCGTGGCCTGGCCCGGGTGGTGGAGCGCATGGGCGTCAAAATCTACGAAAACAGCCCGGTCACCCAGTGGCAGCCCGGCAGTTTGCGCACGGCGAAAGCTCAGGTGCGCAGTCGCTGGATGGTGCCTGCGGTGGAAGGCTACGCCGTCACGTTGCCTCCCTTGGGGCGTTATCAGTTGCCGGTGCAGAGCCTGATCGTGGCCTCTGAACCTTTGTCCGCCGCGACATGGGACGAAATCGGCTTGAGCCGCGGCCAAGCCTTCGGCGAGAGCAGTCGCCAGGTCACCTACGGCCAGCGCACCGCCGACAACCGCCTGGTATTCGGCGCCCGGGGCGGTTATCAGTTTGCCGGCAAATTGCGCCATGACTTCGACCTGACCACCAGCGAAGTCGAGCTGCGCCGCTATCTGTTCGGCGAACTGTTCCCGCAACTCAAGAATGTGCGCATCACCCACGCCTGGGGCGGCAACCTGGGCATGTCCCGCCGCTTCAAGCCGCACATGCTCTGCGATCGGGCCAGCGGCATTGCCTTGTCCGGCGGTTATGGCGGGGAGGGTGTCGGTGCCAGCAATCTGGGCGGGCGCACCCTGGCCGATCTGATCCTGGAGCGCGATACCGAATTGGTGCGCCAGCCGTGGGTCATTCCACAGGGCAGCCTCGATGCGCTCAAAGCCTGGGAGCCGGAACCCTGCCGCTGGCTCGGCTACAACGCGATCATCCGCAGCTTCGTCCACGAAGACCAGACCCTGGCCAACCCGGCCACCGCGCCCTGGCGGCGCAAACTGGCCAGCGGTGTGGCGGGGTTCATGGAAGGTTTCATGCACTAAACAGCGTTTTTACTCATCCACAGGTACTCCCATGGGCATCACGCAATTCAAGAACACCGCCACCCTGAAAATGGACGAATCCAACCCCGTCGCCGTGCCGCTGGGGACGCCTGTGGCCGTGGCTTCGACCACCAGCGTCGAGCGCGACGACGGCGTCGAAATCGGCGTCTGGGAATGCACCCCCGGCCGCTGGCGCCGGCAGATCGTGGCCCAGGAGTTCTGTCACTTCATCCAGGGCCGTTGCACCTTCACCCCCGACGGCGGCGAAACCCTGCACATAGAAGCCGGCGATGCACTGATGTTGCCGGCCAACAGCCTCGGTATCTGGGATATCCAGGAAACCGTGCGCAAGACCTACGTTTTGATTTTTTGATTTTGATCTTTTGATTGCCTGCCAATAACAATAGCCCTTACAGGAATCGACTCATGATCCGAAAGACACTGACTCTGGCGCCCCTTGCACTCGTCGCGACCCTCGGCCACGCGGCCGAAACCGTCAAGATCTACAACTGGTCGGACTACATCGCCCCGGACACCACCAAGAACTTCCAGAAAGAAACCGGCATCGGTTTCACCTACGACGTCTACGACAGCAACGAAACCCTCGACGGCAAGTTGATGACCGGCAAATCCGGTTACGACGTGGTGTTTCCATCCAACCACTTCATGGCCCGGCAGATTGAAGGCAAGGCGTTGAAGAAGCTCGACAAGAGTCAGTTGCCGAACTGGAAAAATCTCAACCCGGTGCTGCTCAAAGCCTTGCAGACCAACGATCCGGGCAACGAGCACGGCTTTCCGTACCTGTGGGGCAGCACCGGCATCGGCTACAACATTGCCAAGGTCAAAGCCGTATTGGGCGACAACGCGCCGGTGGATTCCTGGGACCTGATCTTCAAGCCGGAAAACATGCAAAAGTTGCAAAAGTGCGGCGTCGCCATCCTCGACAATGGCCCGGAACTGCTGCCGGCAGCGCTGAACTACCTGGGCCTGCCGCACCACAGCAAAAACCCGGAAGACTATAAAAAAGCCGAAGCGCTGCTGCTGAAAGTCCGCCCGTATGTCAGCTATTTCCACTCGTCCAAGTACACCAGCGACCTGGCCAACGGCGATATCTGCGTGGCGGTCGGCTTCTCCGGCGACATCCTGCAAGCGGAAAACCGTGCCAAGGAGGCCAAGAACGGTGTGGATATTGGCTACTCGATTCCCAAGGAAGGCGCCGCCATCTGGTTCGACATGGTCGCCATGCCCGCCGACGCCCCGGACGACAAGGCCGGCTACGCCTTCATGAACTACCTGCTGCGCCCCGACGTCATGGCCAGCATCAGCAACTACGTGCACTACGCCAACGGTAACGAACAGGCCGACAGCCTCATTGATCCGGCAATCAAGAACGACACCAAGGTCTATCCAAGCCCGGAAATGATGGGGAAATTGTTCGCGCTGGAGGCGATGCCGTTGAACATTGACCGGATTAGGACGCGGGTTTGGAACAAGATTCGGACGGGGAGTTGAAGCCACACATTTAGTCGCTATTGGCGATTATCGAGTTAAGAGGCCGCGCTGTAGATTCGAGGCTTCCTATTCAATGGATAAGGAGGCAATGGAATGCCTGTCTGTACGAACGCTGGTCGCCTGCGTATTGGTCGTTTTTCCGAACCCGGAGGTATTTATCTGATAACGGCTGTCGTTCACCAGCGACAGCCGTTTTTTGCTGATTGGAAACTGGGGCGACTGGTCGTCAAACAGCTTCGCGAGATAGAGGAGGAGGCTTGGGCGGATTTTTTGACCTGGGTTGTGATGCCGGATCATATGCACTGCCTCTTACAGCTGAGGGATAGAACATTGGCCGACGTGGTGTGTCGCATCAAATCTCGTAGCAGTTTGGCCGTCAATCAGGCGTTGGGACGGCGAGGGCGGTTGTGGCAGAAGGGCTATCACGACCGAGCAGTTCGCAAGGAGGACGATGTAAAGGATCTTGCGCGATACGTAGTTCACAACCCCGTACGCGCGGGGCTCGTTGAGCGAGTTCATGATTACCCGCTTTGGGATGCGTGTTGGCTCTGATGTATTGCATCGCTTGTTTTACGACGGCTGCGCCGCCGAACGCAGCCTTCGGCAGCTGCTACGGTTGGCGTAGGGCGCGCTAGACATGGCGTATGGCGTGCTTTTTGTAGCAGCTGGCGAAGCCTGCGTTCGAGCGCGCTGCGGTCGTGAAATCAGGCGATGTGGTGTCTCAGTAAGACGGTGTGCTCAGGTTTGACGACTGCTGCGCAGTCGAGCGCAGCCTTCGGTAGCTGCTACAGGTTGGCGGAGGGCGTGCTTTTTTGTAGCAACTGGCGAAGCCTGTGTTCGGGCGCGCAGCGGTCGTGAAATCAGGCGACGTGGTGTTCAGTAAGACGGTGTGCTCAGGTTTTACGACTGCTGCGCAGTCGAGCTCAGCCTTCGGCAGCTGCTACAGGTTGGCGTAGGGCGTGCTTTTTGTAGCAGCTGGCGAAGCCTGCGTTCGAGCGCGCAGCGGTCGTGAAATCAGGCGATGTGGTGTTTCAGTAAGACGGTGTGCTCAGGTTTGACGACAGCTGCGCAGTCGAACGCAGCCTCGCAGGCTCGGCAGCTGCTACAGGTGGCACTCGACATAATGTGTATTCACTAAGTATTTAATTTAGTTGATGGCAATGCACTGGCACTCATATTAATAAGTTCAGCAAAGTGAGACGTCCTCGACAAAAAGCAACTTAGGTCTATTTAATATTTAAATTTGAAATTGTCAGACAATTCGTCCAGATCCGCGCACTAAAAACTATATTCAGACCCCGCACCCCTTGTTTCCGGGCACTTGCTGGAACACAACAATTTGACCTTAAAAAAGTAGTAGACGTTTGATTTCAAATTGTGTCAGGTTTCTTACGCCTTCATTGGGCGAGTGATAGGACGATCTCGCCAGAGATTGTCTCTATCTGACAAAAACTGTTCCATTGCTTAACAAGGAAGTGTGTTTATGTCGAAAGTAAAAGCCAAGGCTATTGATTCCGCCGAACTGGCCTTCCAGCCACTGCAAGCACTGGCGGCGCCGAGTTCTGCGTTCAACCAGATCAATAGCTTCAGCCATCAATACGACCGTGGCGGTAACCTCACGGTCAATGGCAAACCCTCCTTCTCGGTGGATCAAGCCGCGACTCAACTGCTGCGCGATGGTGCTTCCTGGCACGATCTCAACGGCAGCGGCAAGATCGAACTGACCTACACCTTTCTGACGTCCCAGACCTCGAATTTCAGCGGCCTGGGCGTTACCGGTTTCAGTCAGTTCAGTGCCCTGCAAAAAGCCCAGGCTGTGCTCGCCATGCAATCCTGGGCCGATGTGGCCAAAGTTACCTTTGCCGAAGCGGCCAAGGGCGGCGACGGTCACATGAGCTTCGGTAACTACAGCGGTGGCCAGGACGGCGCAGCGGCATTTGCGTTCCTGCCGGGCACCGAGCCAGGTTATGACGGGCAGTCCTGGTACCTGACCGGCAGCGGCTACAACGTCAACAAGACCCCGGGCGTGAACAACTACGGGCGTCAGACACTCACCCATGAAATCGGCCACACCCTGGGCCTGTCTCACCCTGGCGACTACAACGCCGGCGAAGGCAACCCGACCTACAACGACGCGTCCTACGGCCAGGACACCCGTGGCTACAGCCTCATGAGCTACTGGAGTGAAAGCAACACCAGCCAGAACTTCAGCAAGGCTGGCGTTGAAGCCTATGCTTCCGGCCCGCTGATGGACGATATCGCGGCGATCCAGAAACTCTACGGCGCCAACACTGAAACCCGTACCGGTGACACCACTTACGGCTTCAACTCCAACGCCGGTCGTGATTTCCTGAGCGCTTCGTCGTCCGCCGACAAACTCGTTTTCTCGGTTTGGGATGCGGGCGGCAAGGACACCCTGGACTTCTCCGGTTTTACCCAAAACCAGAAGATCAACCTCAATGACGCCTCGTTCTCCGACGTTGGCGGCCTGGTAGGTAACGTGTCCATCGCCAAGGGCGCGATCATCGAAAATGCCATCGGCGGTTCGGGCAACGATCTGTTGATCGGTAACAGCATTGCCAACGAGCTGAAGGGCGGTGCCGGCAACGACCTGATCTACGGCGCGGGCGGTGCGGACAAGCTGTGGGGCGGTTCGGGTTCGGACACCTTCGTGTTTGCCGCCAGCAGCGATTCCAAGCCAGGTGCAGCCGATCAGATCCTCGATTTTGTCAGCGGCCTGGACAAGATCGACCTGACCGGCATCACCAAGGGCGCGGGCGTGCACTTCGTGAGTTCGTTCACGGGTGCGGCAGGCGACGCGGTGTTGACCTCTTCGGGTGGCAACAGCCAGTTGGCGGTGGACTTCTCCGGTCACGGCGTGGCTGACTTCCTCGTCAGCACCGTTGGCCAGGCAGCTACCACGGACATCGTGGCCTGATCCAGGGCGAAAAGGAGCGCGGCGCGTCATGCGCCGCGCTCTGCCCTTGCATCCATGCCCGCTGTGGGTGAGGCTACACCCCGGAGTAAAACGTCCTATGACCCATAACGCCTTTACCTACAAAGCAACCGCGTGGCTATTGGCAACGCTGATGATGTTTTTTGGAGATGTAGCCATGGCAAACAGCCTGAAATTAGCGGACCCCTCGGAACTGGCAGGCCTTTGGCAAGCCACCCTCAACGCCCCGCAAGACACCGCTGAGTCCCAGGCATTGCAGGACAAACCGTCGAACGTGTGCACCATCGATTTTCAACAAAAGCAGACCCTGGGCGAAGGCGCCGAATGCCTCAGCGCCTGGCTGGAAGAGCCGGCGATTGGCTGGTTCACCGAGCCGGACGGCATTTCGATCACTGGCAAAGAAGGCTCAAGAATTGTGTTTTTCAGCCGACAACGCGAAGGGCTCTATAAAAGCACTTTGAAGTCAGGACTGATCATTACGCTCACGCGCGCCGCGCAATAAGCATAAGTACAAGATCGACGCTCTGAGCGCTGGATATAAAGCCCGTCAATGCAGATATAGGCCGAAGATCAATAACCCCGACTCTCGTTTGATTAAAAAGAGTTGTTATTCATTTGTAAGCGTTAACTAGCAAAGAGTGCCTGGGCTCGCGAGCAGGCAGTTAATTGAAACCTCGTCAAAGAATGACGAGGACTATCATCTCAGGAAAAATCAATGAAGATGGCGAAGGCCCCAGGCACCGCACCCTTATTCAAGGCACTGGGCGACTATAAGAGCATCTTGATCAGCGTCGGTTGTTTTACTGCACTGATTAACGTGCTGATGCTGGTTCCCTCCATTTATATGCTCCAGGTTTATGACCGGGTGCTGTCTTCGCAAAACGAAACCACACTGGCGATGCTGTCATTGATGGTGGTCGGGTTCTTTGCCTTCATCGGCATGCTCGAAGTCGTGCGCAGTTTTATCGTCATCCGCATCGGCAGCCAATTGGAGCGGCGCTTTAACCTGCGGGTCTACCAAGCCGCGTTCGAGCGCAACCTGTTCAAGGGCGAGGGCAACGCCGGGCAGTCCCTCGGGGACCTGACCCACATTCGTCAGTTCGTTACCGGGCCGGCGCTGTTCGCCTTCTTCGATGCGCCGTGGTTCCCGGTGTACCTGTTTGTGATTTTCCTGTTCAACGTCTGGCTGGGCGTTTTGGCTACGGCCGGTGCGGTGCTGCTGATCGGCCTGGCGTGCCTCAACGAGGCGATGACCAAAAAGCCACTTGGCGAAGCCGCCGGGTTTTCCCAGAAGTCCAGCCAATTGGCCACCAGTCACTTGCATAACGCCGAAACCATCCAGGCGATGGGCATGCTCGGGGTTCTGCGCAAGCGTTGGTTCCAGGTGCATTCGCGTTTCCTGGGCTTGCAGAATCAGGCCAGCGACACCGGTGCGGTGATTAGCTCCCTGAGCAAGACCCTGCGCCTGTGCCTGCAATCCCTGGTGTTGGGGTTGGGTGCATTGCTGGTAATCAAGGGTGACATGACTGCCGGGATGATGATTGCCGGTTCGATCTTGATGGGCCGCGTCCTGAGCCCCATCGATCAACTGATTGCCGTGTGGAAGCAATGGAGCGGCGCCAAACTCGCCTACCGTCGCCTCGACGCACTGCTGCAAGCCTATCCGCCCAGCGATGAAGCCATGGCGCTGCCCGCACCGAAAGGCCAGATCACCTTTGAGCAAGTCAGCGCCGGCCCTCCGGGCCAACGTGCGGCGACCTTGCACATGGTCAATTTCAGCCTCGGGGCCGGGGAAGTGCTGGGCGTGCTCGGCGCCTCCGGTTCTGGCAAATCAACCCTGGCCCGCGTACTGGTCGGTGTCTGGCCAACCCTCGGCGGCACGGTGCGGCTCGATGGCGCCGACATTCATCGCTGGAACCGCGACGACCTCGGCCCATACATCGGCTACTTGCCCCAGGACATCGAATTGTTCAGCGGCAGCATCGCCGAAAACATCGCGCGTTTCCGCGATGCCGATCCGCAGAAAGTCGTGGAAGCGGCGCAACACGCCGGCGTCCACGAACTGATCCTGCGCATGCCCCAAGGCTACGACACCGTGCTCGGCGAAGACGGCAGCGGTTTGTCCGGCGGCCAGAAGCAGCGCGTGGCCCTGGCCCGTGCGTTGTACGGCAACCCGAGCCTGGTGGTGCTGGATGAACCCAACTCCAACCTCGACACCGTCGGCGAAGCGGCACTGGCCGGCGCCATCGCACACATGAAAGCCCGGGGCACCAGCGTGATTCTGGTCACCCATCGCTCCTCGGCACTGGCCCAGGCGGACAAGTTGCTGGTGCTCAGCGAGGGTCGCTTGCAGGCCTACGGCCCGAGTCAGGAAGTGCTTAAGGCGCTATCAGGCAATCAGTCCGGCAATCAACCGGCCAATCAGGAACAGAAAGCGGCGCAGGCACCGGGCGGGCTCAGCATGAGCCGGCAGTATCAGCCCACGACAAGGAATTCGGGTGTATGAGCAGCGCACGCATGAACACTGAAAACGAAGCAACGATGGAACACGATTACATTGCCGAGCGCCCGGAGCGCGACGCCAAATACTTCGCTCGCATGGGCTGGATTCTGGCGATCGTCGGTGCCGGCAGCTTTTTCACCTGGGCCAGCCTTGCGCCGCTGGATCAAGGGATTCCGGTGCAAGGCACCGTCGTAGTCTCCGGCAAACGCAAAGCCGTGCAGTCGATTGGCAATGGCGTGGTCAGCCGTATTCTGGTGCGCGAAGGCCAGGCGGTTAAGCAAGGCCAGCCGCTGTTCCAGCTCGACCAGACCCAGGCCGCCGCCGACGTCGATTCGCTGCAGGCGCAATACCGCATGGCGTGGGCCAGCGTGGCGCGTTGGGAGAGTGAGCGGGATAACCTCAAGGTGGTGACGTTCCCCGCCGAACTGAGCAAGGACGCCGATCCGCGCCTGGCATTGGTCCTCGAAGGCCAGCGCCAATTGTTCAGCAGCCGTCGCGAAGCCTATGCCCGCGAACAAGGTGGACTGCGCGCCAACATCGAAGGCGCCAGCGCGCAATTGGCCGGCATGCGCCGTGCGCGCACCGACCTGACGGCCCAGGCCAACTCGCTGCAACAACAGTTGAGCAACCTTCAGCCCCTGGCGGACAACGGCTACATCCCGCGCAACCGCTTGATGGAATACCAGCGTCAACTGTCGCAAGTGCAGCAGCAATTGGCCGAAAATACCGGCGAAAGCGGCCGGGTGGAGCAGGGCATCCTCGAAGCGAAACTCAAGCTGCAACAGCACATCGAGGAATACCAGAAAGAAGTCCGCACCCAACTGGCCGACGCGCAGCTCAAAAGCGTCACCCTGAAGGAGCAACTGACCTCCGCCGGGTTCGACTTGCAACACCGCGAGATCATCGCCACCGCCGACGGCATCGCGGTCAACCTTGGGGTGCATACCGAAGGCGCCGTGGTGCGCCAGGGCGAAACCCTGCTGGAAATCGTGCCCCAAGGCACCACCCTGGAAGTGGAAGGACACTTGCCGGTCAACCTGATCGACAAGGTTGGCACGCACTTGCCGGTGGACATCCTGTTCACCGCGTTCAACCAGAGCCGCACCCCGCGTGTACCGGGCGAAGTCAGCCTGATTTCCGCTGACCAGATGATCGACGAGAAAACCGGCGCGCCGTATTACGTGTTGCGCAGCAGCGTCAGTGACCAGGCCATGGAAAAACTCCACGGGTTGGTGATCAAGCCCGGCATGCCGGCGGAAATGTTCGTGCGCACCGGTGAACGTTCACTCCTCAACTATTTGTTCAAACCGCTGCTCGACCGGGCAGGCTCCGCGTTGACCGAGGAATAAGGATGTTCGGTTGTATGAATAAGCTTTCCATACTCGGGGCAGCCCTGGCGTTGCTGACCTGCAACAGTGCGATGGCCCTGGGGCCGTTTGAGATCTACGAACAGGCGTTGCGCAATGATCCGGTGTTCTTGGGCGCCATCAAGGAACGGGATGCCGGTCTCGAAAACCGCATCATTGGCCGCGCCGGGCTACTGCCCCGGATCGGTTACAACTACAACAAGGGTCGTAACTCGTCCAAGGCCACCGCCCTGGATCAGCGCGGGCAGAACCAGACCGATGACCGCAATTACAGCAGTTACGGCTCGACCCTGAGCCTGCAACAACCATTGCTCGACTACGAGGCCTACGCGTCGTACCGCAAAGGCGTGGCGCAGTCGCTGTTCGCCGATGAAACCTTTCGCGGCAAGAGCCAGGAATTGCTGGTGCGGGTGCTGGAGAACTACACCAAGGCATTGTTCGCCCAGGATCAGATCGACATCGCCCTGGCGAAGAAAAAGGCTTTCGAACAACAGTTCCAGCAGAACGAACAGATGTTCCGCCAGGGCGAGGGCACCCGCACCGATATTCTGGAAGCCGAGTCTCGCTATGAATTGGCCACCGCCGAGGAAATCGAAGCCCGGGATGAGCAGGACGCGTCGTTGCGCGAGTTGGGCGCGCTGATCGGCGTGCCGGCGCTTAACATCGGTGACCTGTCGCCACTGGACCAGAACTTCCAGACCTTCGTCCTGACACCGGCCAATTACGACACTTGGCACGAAATGGCCGTGGCCAACAACCCGAACCTGGCCTCCCAGCGCCAAGCGGTGGAAGTGGCGCGCTACGAAGTCGAACGCAACCGCGCCGGGCACCTGCCGAAAGTCAACGCCTACGCCACCATGCGCCAGAACGAATCGGAAAGCGGCAACACCTACAACCAGCGTTACGACACCAACACCATCGGTATTGAAGTCAGCGTGCCGTTGTATGCCGGCGGCGGAGTGTCGGCCATGACCCGTCAGGCCAGCCGCTCCATGGAACAGGCCGAGTACGACCTCGACGGCAAGACCCGGGAAACCCTGATCGAACTGCGTCGCCAGTTCAGCGCCTGTCTGTCGGGGGTAAACAAACTGCGGGCCTATCAGAAAGCCCTGGTGTCCGCCGAAGCGCTGGTGGTGTCGACCAAGCAAAGCATCCTCGGTGGCGAGCGGGTCAACCTCGATGCACTCAACGCCGAACAACAACTATTTACCACCCGCCGGGATTTGGCTCAGGCACGCTACGACTACCTGATGGCGTGGACCAAGCTGCATTACTACGCCGGGACGTTGAACGAGCAGGATCTGGCGAAGGTTGACGAGGCGTTTGGGCAGGGCCCGAAATCCCGATAACTTTCTGAAGAAACATCAACTTGTGGCGAGGGAGCTTGCTCCCGTCCGGTTGCCCAGCAACCGCTTTCGGGGGCCGCTTCGCAGCCCAGCGGGAGCAAGCTCCCTCGCCACAGGAATCACGACAGCGACAACCTGAAATACCGCACGACCACCCCCGCGGACAGGGGGCTAAAACTCTAAAAACGCCAAAAAAGCGAGAAGACATGGACGTACAGATCAAGCCGATTTCGGTCGGCACGCTATTGCTCCTGGTTTCTGCGATCCCCGCAGCCGCCCAGGCCCAATACCTTGAAACCGGCAAACCCGGCGACGCCGCGAGTTGGCGTTCGACCGAGTTCCAGCGCGATTGGGGCCTGGCGCGCATGCAGGCCGATCAAGCCTACGCCGCCGGTATCACCGGCAAAGGCGTGATCATCGGCGAACTGGACTCAGGCTTCGATTCCGCCCACCCCGAATTCGCCACCGACCGCTATCACGGGGTCACGGCCAGCGGCAGCTACGTCGATGGCACGCCGTTCAACGTCAACGGCACGCTCAACCCCAACAACGACTCCCACGGCACCCACGTCGCCGGCACCATCGGCGCCTCCCGCGATGGCACCGGCATGCACGGCGTGGCGTACAACGCGCAGCTCTACGTGGCCAACACCAACAAGACCGACAGCTTCCTGTTCGGCCCCAATCCCGATCCGCGCTATTTCAAAGCGGCGTATGACGCCCTGGCGGATGCCGGCGTGCGCGCGATCAACAACAGCTGGGGCAGTCAGCCGCCGGACGTCAGCTATCGAACCCTCGACGATTTGCACGCGGCCTACGCCCAGCACTTCAACAAAGGCACCTGGCTGGATGCCGCCGCCGACGTGTCCCGTCGCGGTGTGGTCAACGTGTTCAGCGCCGGCAACAGCGGCTACCCCAACGCCAGCGTGCGCTCGGCGCTGCCGTACTTCCAACCGGACCTGGAAGGGCATTGGCTGGCGGTGTCGGGGCTGGATCAAGGCAACCTGCAAAAGTACAACCAGTGCGGAATCGCCAAGTATTGGTGCATCACCACCCCCGGCGCGAAGATCGACAGCACCATTCCCGATGGCGGCTACGCGATCAAGTCCGGCACCTCCATGTCCGCACCCCACGCCACGGGCGCCCTGGCGCTGGTGATGGAACGCTACCCCTACATGAACAACCAGCAAGCGCTGCAAGTGCTGCTGACCACCGCGACCCAGCTCGACGGTTCGATCACCGAGGGGCCGAACGCCCAGGTCGGCTGGGGTGTCGCCAACCTCGACCGGGCGCTGCACGGGCCGGGGCAACTGCTCGGCGCGTTCGACGCCAATCTGGGGGCAGGGCAGAGCGATGTCTGGAGCAACGGCATCAGCGACAAGGCACTGATTCAGCGCCAGGCTGAAGACGCCGCCGAACACAGCGCCTGGCAACAAACGCTCAAGGACAAAGGCTGGGAAAACGGCGTGGCGGCTGGTGCCAGTCAACAGGACCAGACCGACTACGCGGTGGGCACGGCGCGGGATGCCGCAGCAGCCACCCGCGTGTATGAAGGCAGCCTGATCAAATCCGGCGCCGGTCGCTTGATGCTCACCGGCGACAGCACCTATCGCGGGCCGACCACGGTCAACGGCGGATTGCTGGCGGTGAACGGCTCACTGACTTCAGCAGTGACCGTGAATGACAGCGGCACCTTGGGCGGCTCCGGTCGCATCGGCGCATTGACCGCCAACTCAGGCGCGACGGTTGCGCCGGGCAATTCCATCGGCACCTTGCAGGTCAGCGGCGACGTGACGTTCGCACCGGGTTCGACCTACGCCGTGGAACTGTCACCGACCACCAGCGACCGGATTGTCGCCGGCGGCACCGCCACGGTCAGCGGCGCCACCGTGAGCTTGTCCCTGGAAAACAGCCCGACCTTGCTCAGCGCTCAACAAGTGCAAAGCCTGCTCGGTCACCAGTACGACATTCTGCAAGCGGCGGGCGGTGTCCAGGGGCAGTTCGGTGCAGTGTTGCCTACCTACCTGTTTATCGGCGGCAGCCTCGATTACTCCGCCACCGGCATTGGGTTGAGTATTGAACGCAACGCTACGAGTTTCGCCAGCGTCGGCCAAACCCCGAACCAACGCTCCGTGGCCAGCGCCGTGGAAGGCTTGGGCGCGGGCAATCCGGTGTACGAAAGCCTGCTGTTGTCAGCGACAGCGAGTACGGCGCAACAAGCGTTCCAGCAGTTGTCGGGGGAAATCTACCCCGCGCTGGGTTCAGTGTTGATCAACGACAGCCGTTACCTGCGTGATGCCGTGGGTGAACGCCTCAACGACGCCAAAGGCGCGCAAAACAACGGCTGGATCAAGGCCCTCGGCGCCTGGGGCAAGACCGATGATCGCCACGACACGGCGGGCTACACCACCTCGATTGGCGGTTTGCTGGCCGGTGTCGATGGCGCCGTTGATGAGCAAACCCAGATCGGCCTGGTGGCCGGTTACAGCGACAGCTCGGTGAACATGGGTTCGGGCACCCATTCCTCGGCGCAGGTCGACAGCTATCACCTGGGCGCCTATGCCGGCCACGAACTGGGCGCCTGGCGCCTGAGCGCGGGTGGTGCCTACAGCTGGCATCGCGCCGATGTGAAACGTGACCTGCAATACGGCGACGTCAGCGCCAAGCAGAAAGCCAAGGTCGATGCCGCTACCACCCAGGTGTTCGGCGAAGCGGCGTATCGCTTGAACTTGCAACCGTTGGCGCTGGAACCGTTCGCCAACCTGGCCTACGTGCACCTCGACACCGAAGGTTTCACCGAGAAAGGTGATGCCGCCGCGCTGAAAAGCCATGGCGACACCCGGGACGCGGTGCTCAGCACGTTGGGCCTGCGTGCGCTGAAAACCGTGAACCTGCCCGGCCAGCAGCAACTGGATTTGAGCGGCAGCCTCGGCTGGCAGCACAACCTGAGCAGCGTTGATTCCCAGCAACACCTGGCGTTTGCCAGCGGTGGCACGGCGTTCGCGGTGGAAAGTTCGCCGTTGGTACGCGATGCCGCGCTGGTGGGCGCCCATGCCAGCCTGGCCCTGAGCCGTGACATCCGCCTGAACCTCGATTACACCGGCCAACTGGCCAGCCGCGAGAAAAGCCATGGCGTGGGGCTGAGCCTCAATTGGCAGTTTTAAAACATTAAACAGTGGCTGCGCCGGACTGGATCGCCCGGCTGTATAGATCCCCCTGTGGGAGCGGGCTTGCTCGCGAAGGCGGTTTTACATCCAACATCTCCGTTGGCTGACACACCGCCTTCGCGAGCAAGCCCGCTCCCACAGGTAAAACCAGGCGCACAGCCATACGGATTTTGGCAACACAACTAAGGAAGGTAGCTGGATGACTGTTGTAAATAACAACAAATTTGCTTTGAAAACCCTCTACCTTGCGGTGCTCTGCGCCCTGGCCAGCCTGGGCACCGCCCATGCCGCGCCGTACGTGGAAAACGGCAAACTCGGTGATCCCAACAGTTGGCGCAGCGCCGAGTTCAACGCCGATTGGGGCGTGGGCGCGATCAATGCGCAGCAAGCCTACGCCGCCGGTTACACCGGTAAAGGCGTGAAACTGGGGATCTTCGACCAGCCGGTCTACGCCCAGCACCCGGAATTTTCCGGCACCAACAAGGTGATCAACCTGGTCACCAGTGGCATCCGCGAATACACCGACCCGTACATCCCGGTCAAAGCCGGGGACGCGTTCCTCTATGACGGCGCACCCTCGGTCGGTTCCGACGGCAAGCTCGGAGCCCACGGCACCCACGTTGGCGGGATTGCCGCCGGCAGCCGCGATGGTGGGCAGATGCACGGCGTGGCGTTCGGCGCGCAAATCATCAGTGCCGACAACGGCGACCCAGGCCCGGAAGACGGGATCATTCGCGGCAACGACGGCGCGGTCTACAAGGCCGGTTGGGATGCCCTGATCGCCAGCGGCGCGCGGATCATCAACAACAGCTGGGGCATCGGCATCACTGATCGCTTTGACCTCGGCGGGCGCAACCCGGCGTACCCGCACTTCACCGTGCAGGACGCGCAGTTGCAGTTCAACGAGATCCAGCCTTTGCTCGGCACCAAACCCGGCGGCGCCTATGACGGCGCCATCGCGGCGGCCCGCAGCGGCATCGTCACGATCTTCGCCGCCGGCAACGACTACAACCTCAACAACCCGGATGCCATCGCCGGCCTCGCGTATTTCGTGCCGGACATCGCGCCCAACTGGATCACCGTGGCGGCGTTGCAAAAGAACCCGGACCTGACCAGCGCCGACCTCTACAACATCAGCACCTTCTCGTCGCGCTGCGGCTACACCGCGAGTTATTGCGTGTCGGCGCCGGGCAGCAAGATCTACAGCTCGATCATCACCGGCAACAGCGCCGACACCCTCGGCACCAGTTACGCCAACTACAACGGCACCTCGATGGCCGCGCCCCATGTGGCCGGTTCCATGGCGGTGCTGATGGAACGCTTCCCGTACATGACCGGCGCTCAGGTCGCCAATGTATTGCGCACCACCGCCACCGACCTCGGTGCCCCTGGCGTCGATGCGTTGTACGGCTGGGGCATGATCAACCTGGGCAAAGGCATCGATGGCCCGGCGATGTTCGTCACCGAGCAGGACATTCCTGAAGAATTCCGCATCGAAGGCGCCTACGGCTCCAGCCAGTTTGTCGCGGACCTGCCGGGTATCGGCGGGATCATCGACGCCGGCAAACCCACCGAGCGTGTCTGCAACGACGTGCACTGCGGGCTCGACACCTGGCGCAACGACATTTCCGGCCATGGCGGCCTGACCAAGCAAGGTATCGGCACCCTGGTGCTGACCGGCGCCAGCACTTACACCGGCCCGACCCTGGTCAATCAGGGGCGCCTGGCGATCAACGGTTCCCTGGCGTCGGCGGTCACCGTCAACAACAGCGGTATCCTCGGCGGTAACGGCCGCATCGGCGCACTCACCGCGAAAAGCGGCGGTACCGTGGCGCCGGGCAATTCCATCGGCACCTTGCAAGTGGCCGGCGACGTGGTCTTCGAGCCTGGCTCGACCTACGCCGTGGAACTGTCGCCGACCAGCAGCGACCAGATCATCGCCGGCGGCAAAGCCGTGATTGATGGCGCTACTGTGAGCCTGTCCCTGGAAAACAGCCCGACCTTGCTGACCACCGCCGAGACGCAAAGCCTGCTTGGCCATCAGTACAACATCCTGCAAGCGGCGGGTGGCATTCAGGGCCAATTCGCGGCGGTGCTGCCGAACTACCTGTTTATCGGCGGTGCCCTGGATTACTCGGCCACCGGCATTCAACTGGCAGTAGAGCGTAACGCGACGGCTTTCAGCGATGTCGCCCAGACCCCGAACCAACGCGCCGTGGCGGCAGCCGCCGAGCAATTGGGCGCGGGCAATGCGTTGTACGAAACCCTGCTGTTGGCGCCGACTGCGGCGGTGGCCCAGCAAGCGTTCCAGCAACTGTCCGGCGAGATTCATCCGGCCGTTGGCACGATGCTGATCAACGACAGCCGTTACCTGCGTGATGCAGTCAGCGATCGTCTGCGCGAACGGGATCTGTTCGACGCCGGCGCGCCGACCGACGAGAAAAGCAACCTCTGGGTCAAAGTCCTGGGCGCCTGGGGCAAGAGTGATGGCGGCAACGACAACGCCAGTTCCAACAGCTCCATCGGCGGTTTGCTGGTGGGTGGCGATGGCTTGATCGCTAAAGATACCCGTCTCGGTTTCGTCACCGGTTATAGCAACAGCTCGTTGAACATGGGCGATGGCACGCATTCGTCGGCCGATGTCGACAGCTACCACTTGGGTGCGTACCTGGGGCATGAAATCGATGCCCTGCGCCTGAGCGTCGGCGGTGCCTACAGCTGGCATCGCATTGATGCGAAACGTGACCTGCAATTCGCCGATGTCAGCGGCAAGCAGAAGACCAAACACGATGCGACCACCGCGCAGGTGTTCACCGAAGCGGCTTATCGTTTGGACCTGCAACCCCTGGCCCTGGAGCCGTTCGCCAAACTGGCCTACGTGCATTTGAACAGCGACAGCTTCACCGAAAAGGGTGATGCCGCCGCGCTGAAAGGTGGTGAAGACAATCGCGACGCGGTGCTCTCGACCCTCGGTCTGCGGGCGAGCAAATCCATCGCGCTGTCCGACCAGAAAAGCCTCGAACTGTCTGGCAGCCTCGGCTGGCAGCACAACCCGAGCAGTGTCGATACGGATCAACACCTGGCCTTTGCCAACGGCAACACCGGGTTCAACGTGCAGAGTGTGTCGATGGATCGCAACGCCGCCGTGGTCGGCCTGCGTGCCGGGTTGGCGTTGAACAAAGCGACCCGCGTAAACCTGGATTACAACGGGCTGATCGGCTCCAACGAGAAGGACCACGGCGTGGGCCTGACCCTGGACTGGCAGTTCTGATTTGACGCTAAGGAAGCCAACACATGGGACTGTTTGATTACAAAACTGCCGGCGGTGCAGCCGGCAAGGCGTTGTACAGCGATGCCATCGCCCTGACGCTTTACGCCTACACGCCGACGGGCAAGCCATTGCCCGCCACTGCCTGGGCGCCGATTGGCGCGACCGCGCTGGGTTATCAAGGCAAGGTCAGTGCGCAAGGTTCGTTCTTTGGCGAGAAGGACGGCTTCACCAGCGCCGAAGCCGAAGTGCTCGGCAAGTACGACGCGGCCGGCAAGTTGATCGGCATCGGCGTGGCGTTTCGCGGCACTGGTGGCCTGGGCTACAGCGACACCTTCGGCGACATCAAGAACAACCTGCTGGCCGCCATCGGCCCGGTGGATTACGCGAAGAACTACGCGAAAAACGCGTTCGACACCTTGCTCAAGGACGTCGCCGCGTTCGCCATCGCCCATGGTGTGGGCGCCAAGGACGTGTTGATCAGCGGGCACAGCCTCGGCGGCCTGGGGGTCAACAGCGTTGCGGAGTTGAGCGGTGATAACTGGGGCGGCTTCTTCAAGGGCGCGAATTACGTGGCCTTCGCTTCGCCGACCCAAAGCGTCTCCACTAGCGTGCTCAACATCGGTTACGAAAACGATCCGGTATTCCGCGCGTTGGACGGCACCACGTTCAGCAGTGGTTCGGTGGGCAAGCACGATGGTTATCAGGCGTCGGCGACCAACAACATCGTCAACTTCAATGATCATTACGCCTCCACCGCGCAGAACCTGGTGCCGTTCAGCATCCTCAACCCGATGAGCTGGTCGGCCCACGGTTCGCTGGGTTATGCCGATGGCTTGAACCGGGTGATCGACTCGAAGTTCTACGACCTGACCAGCAAGGATTCGACGCTGATCGTCTCCAACCTGGCGGTCGATTCCCGGGGTAAAACCTGGGTCGAGGATTTGGGCCGCAGCGGCGAGCCGCACACCGGCAGCACCTTCATTATCGGCACCGACAGCAACGATTTGCTCAAGGGCGGCGCCGGCAATGACTTCATCGAGGGCCGGGACGGTAATGACCGTTTCCGCGATGACGGCGGCTACAACATCCTGCTCGGCGGCAAGGGCAGCAACACCTTCGAGCTGCAAAAACCGTTGCAGAACTTCAGTTTTGCCAACGACGGCGACGGCACGTTGTATGTGCGCGACGCCTACGGCGGCATCAGCCTGACCCGGGACATCGGCGCGCTGGTGAGCAAGGAGCCTGGCTCGTGGTTGGGCACCAAGGACGTCAGTTACACCGTCACGGCCAACGGCTTGCTCAACGGCAGCGAGCTGACCCACTACAACCATTCGCTCAATGGCGATGCCTACGGCAACACCCTGGCGGCCACCCTCGATGGCGACTGGTTGTTCGGCAATGCCGGCGATGACTTGCTGCGCAGCGACAAAAGCCACGTCACCTTCGTCGGTGGCGCGGGCAATGACGTGATGCATGCCAGTGGCGGCAACAACACCTTCCTGTTCAGCGGTGCCTTCGGTTACGACGCGATCAATGGCTACCAGGGCAGCGACAAACTGGTGTTCATGGGCGTCCAGGGCGCGGGGCAGGGCTATGACTACAAGCAACACGCGACCCAGTCCGGCCACGACACGCTGCTCAAGATTGGCGATTTTGCCGTCACCCTGGTCGGCGTCGGACTGGATAATCTGTCGGCTTCAACCATCACTTTCGCGTAACCGTAACAAAAGCTGCATGCACTGAATGCTCCGGGGCGCCTCGTCAGTGAGGCGTCCTGGTTGTGAGCTATCTCTGACAATTCCAATAAAGAGAGAGGCAATTTCAATGGGTGTGTATGACTACAAAAACTTCAGCACAGCAGAATCCAAGGCGTTGTTCAGCGACGCCATGGCCATCACGCTGTACTCCTACCACAACCTGGATAACGGCTTTGCCGCCGGTTACCAGCACAACGGCTTCGGCCTCGGGCTGCCGGCAACACTGGTCACCGCGCTGATCGGTGGCACCGATTCCCAGGGCGTCATCCCCGGCGTGCCGTGGAACCCTGACTCCGAAAAACTCGCACTGGACGCCGTGAAAAAGGCCGGTTGGACGCCGATCACCGCCTCGCAACTGGGCTATGACGGCAAGACTGACGCACGGGGAACCTTCTACGGCGAGAAGGCCGGCTACACCAGCGCGCAGGTCGAAATCCTCGGCAAGTACGACGCTCAAGGTCATCTTACGGAGCTTGGTATCGCCTTTCGTGGCACCAGCGGCCCGCGGGAAATCCTCATCGGTGACTCCATCGGCGACGCGATCAACGATCTGCTGGCCGCACTCGGGCCAAAGGATTATGCGAAGAACTACGCCGGTGAAGCCTTTGGCAAATTGTTCGGCAATGTGGCGGCGTTTGCCAGTGCCCATGGCCTGTCGGGCAAGGACGTACTGGTCAGCGGTCACAGCCTCGGTGGTCTGGCGGTCAACAGCCTGGCGGATCTGAGCACGGACAAGTGGTCGGGGTTCTACAAGGACTCGAACTACATCGCCTACGCCTCGCCAACCCAAAGCAGCAACGACAAAGTGCTCAACGTTGGCTACGAAAACGACCCGGTATTCCGCGCCCTCGACGGCTCGACCTTCAACCTCGCGTCCGTGGGCGTGCACGACGGCGCCAAGGCCTCGACCACCGACAACATCGTCAGCTTCAACGATCACTACGCCTCGACGGCGTGGAACGTGCTGCCGTTTTCCATCCTCAACATCCCGACCTGGATCTCCCACTTGCCGACCGCGTATGGCGACGGAATGAACCGGGTGATCGAGTCGAAGTTCTACGACCTCACCAGCAAAGACTCGACCATCATCGTCGCCAACCTCTCGGACCCGGCGAAGGCCAATACCTGGGTCCAGGACTTGAACCGCAATGCCGAAACCCACAAGGGCAGCACCTTCATCATCGGCAGCGACGGCAATGACCTGATCCAGGGCGGGAAGGGCAACGACTACCTCGAAGGCCGGGATGGCAACGACACCTTCCGCGACGGCGGCGGCTACAACATCGTGCTGGGCGGCAAGGGCAGCAACGTGCTGGATTTGCAGCAGTCGGTGAAGAACTTCGTGTTCGCCAATGACGGCGTCGGCAACCTCTACGTGAAGGACGCCAACGGCGGGATTAGCATCACCCGCGACATCGGCAACATCATCACCAAGGAACCGGCGTTCCTGTGGGGCGTGTTCAAGGACGACGTGACCCACAGCGTCACGGCGGATGGCTTGAAAGTCGGCAACAACCTGACCCAGTACGCCTCGACGGTGAAGGGCGGCGCGGGGGCTGACACGCTCACGGCCCACGCCAGCGGCGACTGGTTGTTTGGCCTGGACGGCAACGACCATTTGATCGGCGGCAAGGGTAATGACGTGTTTGTCGGCGGCGCGGGCAATGACCTGATGGAGTCGGGGGGCGGGATCAATACGTTCCTGTTCACCGGCGGGTTTGGCCAGGACAAAGTGATTGGCTATCAGGCCAGCGACAAACTGGTATTCCTCGGGGTTCAAGGCGTGGCGCCGAACGATGATTACCGGGCGCATGCCTCGGCGGTCGGGCATGACACGGTGCTGACGTTTGGTGGGGACTCGGTGACGTTGGTGGGGGTTGGGTTGGAGAGTTTGTCTGGCTCCGGCATCGTCATCGCCTGATAGGGCCTCTTCGCGGGCAAGCCCGCTCCCACAGGGGACTGCATGTGCAGCAGATTTTGTGCACGACGCAGATCCAATGTGGGAGCGGGCTTGCTCGCGAAGAACGATAACGCGGTAAACCTGCCAGTCACCGTGACTCGAAGGTCATTCCTGGACTCAAACACCTGCACCAACAGGAAACGGCACTAAAGCATCCGCCCACTTCTGCGTTATGTCTAAACGCACAGCGGTATGCCGCCATTGAGTACAGGAGATTCAGCAACGTGAGTAACAGCAAGAGAGTTGTCTTGGGGTTGGCCTTGGCCGTGTTATCGGCGAACGCCGTCGCAGAATTGCCTCACAACTCGATTTTGAGCCGTTATGGCATGACGCCAGACGAGTTGCCGAAACCGGCAGCGATCGAAACCAAAACACCTGTCGAAGAGAAAAGCCGCTTTCATATCGAACCGGAGCAGCCTTGGGCGACGATCCGGATCGGTGACGGGAAGAAGCCGGAAGTGACCGGCAACATCAGCATCGATAATTCGGTGCAGCAGGAATATGACCGGTGCCAGAAGCTGCGGGCGGAGATGATCAAGCGCGGGGATCGCTATGTTGTCTGCGATACCAGTGTTCCGGGGATGCCTTGATTTTGTGTTGATTTGACTGGCCTCTTCGCGAGCAAGCCCGCTCCCACATGGGATCTGCGCCGTGCACAAAATGTGTGACTGGACGCGGTCCCCTGTGGGAGCGGGCTTGCTCGCGAAGAACGATAACGCGGTCTTCAGTCCTCCTTGCGAACCGTCGCCACATCATTGGCATTGACCTTCACTTTCGCCCCGGAGATATCTTCGAATTCATAGAATCCATCCTTGGTCTTGGTTTTCGGCATGTCCTTGGTCAAATACTGGGTGCCGTTCTGCAGGGTCACCACGGTTGGCGTGGAGCAACCGGCCAGGGCCAAAAAAGCTGCAACGGCCAGGGGCAGGCCCAGGGTCTTGATATTCATAACACCTCCATGATGCTCAAAAAATCAGTGTGACGGTTTCTGTCATCACTGTCGCTCTATGGCGGTTGGTGCCGTGGATCGGCAGAAAGTTCGATGGTCACCTGAAAAATGCTCGATTAGCCGCGCCGCCCATCCTTTTCCATTTGCACCGCACCGGTCGTGCTGGTATCTGTACGCATAACCAGTACTCGCTCGCCATGGCCCAATTTCCTGTGACTGCAAACCCGCTCGACGATCCGTTCTATTACTTGAACAACTTCATGCAAGTGCTTGATTGGCTTGAGCATCGCTATGCCGACGTGTTGAGCCCGGAAGAGCAGCATTTCATTCTTGAGTTCAATCGGCTGCCCCGTGAATCCCGGGCACTGCTGGTGCGGATGGTGATGCGCAAGGGCCTGCATTTCCGGGCCGGCAAGCTGCATTATGTCGAGATTGGCGATATCGCCAGCGCTGCCGGTCCGCTGCTGGAACTGGGCTGGATCGATGAGCAGTCGCCACTGTTTATAGAGGACGTGTTCGACGTATTGCTCAAGGCCGAGATCCTTCACTGCCTGGGCCATGCCATTGACCAACCCAAGGGCAAGAAGACCGATTGGCTGCCGCTGCTGAGCGAGCAGTTTCCCGAATCCGGCAGCTTCGCGCAGTGGTGCCCGACACTGGATGACCGCTTGTTCAGCCTGACCATCATGGGCCTGTGCGATCGGTTGCGCCTGATGTTCTTCGGCAACCTTTACCAGGACTGGTCGGAGTTCGTGCTGGCTGACCTCGGCATCTACACCTATGAAAAAGTCGAGTTCTGCGCCGAATCCCGAGGCTTGCGCAGCCGTGAAGACGTGGACGCCTGTGTGTTCCTGCATGACTGTCAGCAGCGGTTCGAGGCCGGTGAAGCGGTGGCGGAGGTTGTCGAGCAGATCAACGCATTGGCGCTGGGCAATCCCTGGCTGCAACGGCGGCGGGGCAAGTTGTTGTTCCAGATTGGCCAGTACTGCGAACGCATCGCGGATTTCGCCAATGCCCTGGGCATCTACCGCGAATGCGCCTATCCCGGCGCACGATTGCGGCTGATCCGGGTGCTGGAACGTTGCGGTGAATACGCGCTGGCGCTGGAGCTTGCGTCTTTCGCCGAGCAGTCGCCGGAAAGCGCCACTGAACAGCAAAAATTGCTGCGGGTGCTGCCACGGCTGCGGCGCAAGTTGGGCGGGCCACCGATGAAACGCGCGGCCCCTCGGGCCATGGAGCGCCTGGACTTGCAGTTGCCCCGAACCGATCTGGCGCTGTCGGTGGAGTATTACGTGCAGGCGCATTTGGCCGAAGACGCGGCGCCGGTGCATTACGTCGAGAACAGCCTGATCAATTCACTGTTCGGCTTGCTCTGCTGGCCGGCGATTTTCGCGCCGTTGCCGGGAGCGTTTTTCCACCCGTTCCAGCGCGGGCCGGTGGACTTGCTCAACGAAGACTTCCACGAACGCCGGGCCGAGTTGTTCCGGGCCTGCCTTGCCGAACTGGATGACGGGCGCTATCGCCAGACGATCCGCGAGCGCTACCTGGCCAAGTGGGGCGTGCAGTCGCCGTTCGTGTTCTGGGGGGCGCTGAGCGAAGAATTGCTCGATCAGGCCCTGGACTGCCTGCCGGCCGAACACCTCAAACACTGGTTCAACCGCTTGTTGCTGGACATCAAGGCCAATCGCGCCGGCATGCCGGACCTGATCCAGTTCTGGCCGCAGGACAAGACCTACCGCATGATCGAAGTCAAAGGCCCCGGCGATCGCCTGCAAGACAATCAACTGCGCTGGCTGGAGTTCTGCCACGAACACCAGATGCCGATTGCCGTGTGCTACGTGCAATGGGCGGAGCAGAGCGCTTGAGCTACAGCATTGCGGTGCGGGCGCTGTGTGAATTCACCGCCAAGGTCGGTGACCTGGACCTGCGCTTCACCCCGTCACCCACCGCGCTGGAAGGCATCGTCGGCCATCGCACCGTCGCGTCACGCCGCAACGACAGTTACCAGAGCGAAGTGGCGCTGGAAGGGCAGTTTAATACGCTGAAGGTCAGGGGCAGGGCGGACGGCTACGACCCGACGCAAAACTGCATGGAAGAAGTCAAAACCTACCGCGGCGACCTGAGCAAGCAACCGACCAACCATCGCCAGTTGCATTGGGCCCAGGCCAAGGTCTACGGCTGGCTGATGTGCCAGAAGCTGCAACTGGCCGAAATCAACGTGGCGCTGGTGTATTTCGATATCGTCAGCGAAAAGGAAACCTGTCTGGTCGAGGCTTTCCGTGCCACTGAACTGGAGGCATTCTTTGAGCACCACTGCCGGTTGTTCCTGCATTGGGCCGAGCAGGAAATGGCTCACCGCGAAGCGCGCAACCAAGCGGCGCAAGGCTTGGCGTTTCCCCATGCCGGGTTTCGTCCGGGTCAGCGACACCTGGCCGAATCGGTGTTCAAAGCGGTCAGCACCGGTCGCTGCCTGATGGCGCAGGCGCCCACGGGTATTGGCAAGACCGTCGGCACGCTGTTCCCGATGCTTAAGGCGTTGGCGCCGCAGCAACTGGACAAGGTGTTCTTCCTCACGGCGAAAACCCCGGGGCGCAAACTGGCACTGGACGCGGCGCAGGTGATCCTCGACAGCGCCGATGCACCGCCGTTGCGGGTTCTGGAGATGATCGCCCGGGACAAGGCTTGCGAACACCCGAACAAGGCCTGCCACGGCGAATCCTGCCCGTTGGCCCAGGGTTTCTACGACCGCTTGCCCGCCGCGCGCCAGGCCGCCAGCCTGTTGAGCCTGTTGAACCAGAGCGCCTTGCGTGACGTGGCTCTGGAACACAGCGTTTGCCCGTATTACCTGAGCCAGGAAATGGCGCGCTGGGCGGACGTGGTGGTCGCTGACTACAACTATTACTTCGACTTCAGTGCCTTGTTGTTCGGTCTGGCCCAAGCCAACAACTGGCGGGTCGCGGTGTTGGTGGACGAAGCCCACAACCTGGTGGAACGCGGGCGGCAGATGTACAGCGCCAGTCTTGACCAGGCGACCCTCAACGCCGTGCGTAAAACCGCGCCTGAACCGCTGAAGAAGTCCCTGCAGCGGGTCAATCGCGAATGGAACGCCCTGCATGACCAGCAACTCAGTCCCTATCAAGCCTACGACAAGGCCCCGGAAAAACTGCTCCAGGCCTTGTCATCGTACAGCGCGAGCATCGGCGACTACCTGAACGATCACCCGCAAGGGCTGGACAGCGCCTTACAGAATTTCTACTTCGACATGTTGCAGTTTGGCCGGGTGGCGGAGCTGTTCGATGAGCAGTTCCTGTTCGACATCAGCAAGCGCGACCTCGAACGCAAACGCAACCTGTCGCAACTGTGCCTGCGCAACGTGGTGCCCGCCGGGTTCATCCGCCCACGCCTGACGGCGGCGCGCAGTACCGTGCTGTTTTCCGCGACCCTGAGCCCTCGGCATTACTACGCCGACCTGCTCGGGACCCCGGCGAATACCGTGTGCATCGACGTGGAGTCGCCGTTTCACGCGGATCAGTTGCAGGTCAGCATCATCAGCCAGATCTCGACGCGGTTCGTCCACCGTCAGGCGTCCCTTGAGCCGATTGTCGAGCTGATCTCGCGGCAGTTCACCGAGCGCCCCGGCAACTACCTGGCGTTTTTCAGCAGTTTCGATTATTTGCAGCAAGTGGCGCAGTTGCTGGCCGAGCGGCATCCGCACATCACGCTGTGGTCACAGTCCCGGGGCATGGCTGAGCATCAGCGTCAGGACTTTCTCGACCAATTCACCGCGCACAGCCAGGGCGTTGGCTTCGCCGTGCTGGGCGGGGCGTTCGGCGAAGGCATCGACTTGCCCGGCGCACGGCTGATCGGCGCCTTTATCGCCACGTTGGGGCTGGCGCAACTGAACCCGGTCAACGAACAAATGAAACACCGCATGGCGGCGATTTTCGGCGCCGGTTATGACTACACCTACCTGTATCCCGGCGTGCAGAAAGTGGTGCAGGCCGCCGGACGGGTGATTCGCACCCAGCAGGATCGGGGCGTGGTGATGCTGATCGATGACCGGTTTGGCGACAGCAAGGTCAAGCAACTGTTGCCGCGCTGGTGGTCGGTGGGTGTAGGTCAGGGCGTATCGGTGTAGGCGATAGATGTCGCTGGAATGGTGGTTTTTTCTGAGTTTTTTGTAGGAAGAGTTTCTTTAAAAAACAAATATATATCCTGATAAACAAGCCCTTTTGAACAATCGGCGATACCTGCTTTATTGAAGGTGCAGCAATCACTTTCAGCCGAATCTTTGATAAGGAAATCAAGATATGTCCCAAGCACCGAGCTACACGTACACCCCTGCGCAGGTCACTGCGGCTTTCACTGAGATCATGGCAACGCTGTTGACCAACATCACTGCCGAGACCATTCCCAAGATACTGGTCGTCGCCGGGCTGCAAGGCTCGGGTAAAACCTGGCTGCTGGAAAAGTCACTGCTGCCTTCCAACCGCTACACCAACTATGTGCGCCTGTACCTGCCCGATTACCGGAAGAAACACCCGCAATACGCGGACATGATCAAACTCGGTGTCTTGCACGCCTATGAACATACCGACGCGTTTGTCCGGGAGCTGGTTCGGCACACTCAAGGAACGGACCTTGCGTGTCCATAGCACCTACACCAAAGCCGCCGGCGGTGCGCTGACGGTCACTGCCGTGACCGCACCGTATGCCTACAGTGCCTATGGCACGATCATCAATAACCACGTGTTTTCCATGGCGGATCGCGACGAGATGGTCAAGGAATGCCACCTGGCGCTACTCAAGACCGGGACTTATGCCGAGCATGTCCCGGACTTCGTCTACAACGATCTGTATGCCTACGTCGTCAAGTACGTGTACCGATAAGGTTCAGCCATTCGTCGGCAAAGCGATGACAGTCTCCGGGCCAACGGGCCGTCAGCAACTGCCGGTCGCGGACCACGAAGCCGTGTTGTGGCTTGTCCGCCGAATCGCGTTTGGACATCAACGGGCCGCGCTGGAAATCCGCAGGTTTGCCCAGGGCGGCGCGCACTTCGGCTTCGACGGTTTGCCGGTATGTCCGGTAATAGCGCCCCAGCCACAGCGCGGTGAGGATCCAGGCCGGGACTTCCATAGTGCTGGCCACCAGGGCCGTGACCTTGTACCCATCGATGACCGGGCGCCCGGTGTCAGGGGCAAGGGTGCGGGCCAGCAACAGCACGCCGTGACAAATCGCGGCCACGGGTTTGTCGGTCTGGAAAAAGTGCCGGGCAATGCGCCGGGCCTGGCCGGACTCCAACAGGCTGCGCATGCCTTGGGCGTGGCCGCCGGGAATCAGCAGCCCGCTGAATTGCGCCGGGTCGACATCGGCGTAGGCCAAAGGCTGGCGGAACGCTTCGTCCTCGATCATTCGGGCGTAACTGACAAGATCCGGTTTGCGCGTCATCAGGAGCGGGTTCAACAGGCCGAAACCGCGGTCTACCAGACGCGGGTCAGCGTAGGCGGGCGCGCCCTCGGGTGTTGCGAAACGCACCTCGATCCCGGCCTGGCGCATGGCCTGCCAGGGCACGCTGCTTTCAGTCGGATCGTAATCGCGGGTCGGCAACAGAATCAGAATCATCGAGGGCAGTTTCCTTGGCCTGAAGGGGCAGGTGGCATCGAGAATAGGTGTTCTGTAACCGCCACTCCACTACAACATTCCGAGGCTTGGGTATTACGGCTGTCCTATCCTGTGGTTTGTCGCATACTCCACAGAACAATAACGTCGGGAGGGACCAATGAGCGGTGACCGGACAAAAACCAAGGCTGTCGAGGACAGCCGTTTTCGTCAGTTGATCGATTCCGTGGTGGATTATGCGATCTACATGATCGACCCCGATGGCATCATCACTAGCTGGAATGCCGGCGCCCGGCGTTTCAAGGGCTACGAAGAGGCGGAGATTCTCGGCCAGCATTTCTCGCGGTTCTATACCGAAGCGGATCGTCTTGCCGGGCTGCCCCAGCGCGCGCTGGATACGGCAAGGACGGAAGGTCGTTTCGAGGGCGAAGGCTGGCGGGTGCGCAAGGACGGCACGCTGTTCTGGTCCCATGTGGTGATCGATCCGATTATCGACCCGTCAGGCACGCTGGTGGGTTTCGCCAAGATCACCCGCGACCTCACCGACCGCAAAATGGCCGAAGAAACCCTTAAGCAGAGCGAACAGCAGTTTCGATTGCTGGTTCAGAGCGTCACCGACTACGCAATCTACATGCTCTCCCCGGACGGGCACCTGACCAACTGGAACCTCGGTGCCCAGCGCATCAAGGGTTACCGGCCGGAAGAAGTGATCGGCAAGCATTTTTCGATGTTCTACACCCCCGCGGACCGCGAAGCCGGCGAACCGCAACGGGCGCTGGCAACCGCGGAGCGGGAAGGGCGGTTCGAAAACAAGGCCTGGCGCCTGCGCAAGGACGGGACACAGTTCCTGGCCCATGTCGTGGTGGACCCGATCTGGGGCGAGACGGGGACGCTGCTCGGTTTCGCCAAGATCACCCGTGATATCACCGAAGTGACGCAAGCCCAGCAGGCCCTTGAGCAAACCCGGGAAGCGCTGTTCCAGGCGCAAAAGATGCAGGCCATCGGCCAACTCAGCGGTGGGATTGCCCACGACTTCAATAACCTGCTGACGGTGATCCTCGGCAACCTGGAAATCGTGCGCAAACGGGTGTCGGACGATCCGAAAATCCTGCGTTTGCTGGACAACGCCACTCAGGGTGCCTTGCGTGGCGTTTCCCTGACCCAGCGAATGCTGGCCTTCGCCCGGCGTCAGGAACTCAAGACCGAACCGGTCGAAATCCCGGCCCTGATTCAAGGGATCACCGGCCTGTTGCGCAGCTCCCTGGGGCCGGCAGTGAATCTCGAAACCCGCTTCGCCCCCGACCTCGAACCGGCAGCGGCCGACATTAATCAACTTGAACTGGCTTTGCTGAATCTGGCGACCAACGCCCGTGATGCCATGCCCGACGGCGGAAAGATTGTCATCAGCGCGAGGAACGAGGAGGTCAGCGACCCGGCCCGCTCATCCTTGCCGATCGGTCGATATGTGTGCCTGAGTGTCACCGATACCGGGGAAGGCATGGACCAGACCACGCTGGCGTCGGCGACGGATCCTTTCTTCACCACCAAAGGCGTGGGCAAAGGCACCGGCCTGGGCTTGTCGATGGTTCACGGCTTTATTGCGCAACTGGGCGGACGTTTCATTCTCAAGAGCCAGAAGGATGCCGGCACCACGGCCGAACTCTGGTTGCCTGTCGCCACCCCCGGCTCGATGACCGCACCGGTGATTGAGGCGCCGGCCATGTCGACCATACCGGGGCTCAGCGTTCTGGTGGTGGATGACGACAGCCTGGTGCTGACCAGCACCAGTTTGTTGCTCGAAGACCTGGGGCATCGGGTGATCAGTGCGGCCTCCGGTGTGCAGGCCCTGGAAGCATTCGAAACTGGCCAGGCCATTGACCTGGTTATCACTGACATGGCCATGCCGCACATGAATGGCGCGCAACTGGCGCAGGCGATCCGCAACCGCAAACCGGACCTGCCGATTATCTTGGCCACTGGCTACGCCGAGCGCCTGGAAGGCTTCGTGACTGAGCTTCCGCGCCTGTCCAAACCGTTCACCCAATTGCACCTGGTGGAGATCATTGCCCAAGCGATGAAATGACCGGGGGGAAATCGGGCTGAACTTTGCCAACGCAGGTTTCTTCTAAACGCTTTCCACTCTGTGTGTGAGCGCCGTGCCAAGAATACTGACCGACACCCTTGCCGAAGAAGCGCTGAACGAACACAACGCCAAGATGTTCGGCTCGCCCAAGGAACGCCTGGATTTCTATCGCCGGGAAATCCAGTACGAAACCAGCATCCTGGCCAACCGCACCGATGCTTATCTGGCGGCGCAATCGTTTCTGGTGATTGCCTTTGCGTCCTGCATGTCCAACCTCAATCCAGAGTGGGGCAAGCTGTTCACCCTGGTGGTGCCACCGTTTTTGGCGTTGCTGGGCGTGCTCAGCTCGTTGAACGCCTGGCCGGGCATTCGGGCGGCGTACGACATCATCGACCACTGGCACTTCAAG
The DNA here is from genome assembly GCF_044762525.1 of Pseudomonas sp. NPDC096950. Lineage (NCBI taxonomy): Bacteria > Pseudomonadati > Pseudomonadota > Gammaproteobacteria > Pseudomonadales > Pseudomonadaceae > Pseudomonas > Pseudomonas sp. NPDC096950. Next base: position 105,882 of record NZ_JBIWEL010000010.1, read on the forward strand.
CAAAGCCAGTTGCTGGACAGCGAACCGCTGATGGGATTGGCCTACGATGAATCGCCGCTGTTCGCCGAAACAGAGTCGAGCCACAAGGGCTATCGCAAGTCGCTGCTGTTCTCGGTGCGCACACCTTGGATTTTTGCGACGTTCTGGATGTTGTTGGGTAGTTACTCGTTCTACATCCAGGTCACGAATCCGGGGGCTTGATTGAATTTGAGTTGCAAGCGCTGTTGTGGCGAGGGAGCAAGCTCCCTCGCCACAGCAAGCCCCTTCACCACAGCTATCTCCCTTGCCATGGTTGAGTGTTGCAAGCATCACGCCGCCAGATTAGCCGCCGTCATTTCCTTCTTGTACTGAACCTTGAGCATTTCCATCTGCTGCCCCAGCTCTTCAAGCGTGGCTTTGCCCAGCAGCTTCTTGGCTTGCGGGAACATCTCGGTTTCTTCCTCCTCGATGTGGTGTTCCAGCAGTTCCTTGACCACTTTCACCCGGCCCGAGAACTCGGGGGTCGAAGGGTCGGTAGTTTTCAGGTCTGGCAGCACCAGGGAATCCACGGTCCGGTGTTCTTCCTTGGCTTCGTAGTACATGACTTCCTGCTCTTTGCCACCGGCCTTTTTGTAGGCGGGGTAGAGCACTTCTTCTTCCAGACGGGTGTGGATGGTGATCTCCATTTCCAGCTTGGCGATCAACTCCGTGCGTTTTTTCACCGCGCGTTCCGTGGACTCACTCAACTGGCCGAGGATGCCTTTTACGCGTTCGTGGTCGGCTTTCAACAGGTCAATGGCGTTCATGGTCGAACCTCTTGGTTTAATCACTGGGCAGCGCAGACGATCGGGTTGCCGTCAGTCGCTTACAGTGCAAGAGCATTTCTCGTGCCTCATTTATTGATTGATAAAAAACCATTTAAAACAATCAGTTGAGATGGCTGTAAGGTATTTTTGCCATGCAAGATGCATGAATTGACGCTGTTGCCCAATGCAAATCGCGGTCTCAAAAAAAGATCGCCGCCTTCAGTCATTCCTGCCAAGGGCGGCGATCTTTTTTGACGGCTTCAAATGCGTGAATCAAAACCCTCGCCAGTGGATCGGGCATGCAGCAACGCCAGGGCCTGGGTCGACGGAAACTCTTCTTCAATCAGGCGCAGATGATCGATCGCTTCCTGAAATTTCGCATCCGCCTTGTGCCGCAGTGCCTGATATTGCGTGAACAATTCAGCATCCAGCTCGACTTTTTCCAGCAGTTCAAATGCTTCCTGGCTCAATCGATGCGCGTCTTCGAACAATTGACGATTGCATTCAAGTGCGAAGTCGCGGCAAGCCTGTGGATGCACCGGGGCCGAGTAGTACTGCATAGCGTTCACCTTAATTCTGGGGGGAGCCACGAGGGCTGGATAAAGGTGTGACTGTTGGCATTTGGCGGAAATTTCATTATTTTCGGGCGGAAAAATGGATGGATACATAGCTTGCTATCGTAAAAGCAATCAGGATTTTTGATTATTCAGTCGTTCATAACGGGCCAGCATCGGTTGGGTGCTGATGCCATGAATCAGAATGCTCAACGCCACCACCGACAGCGTCAGGTCGGTACACAGAGTCGCCACGGAAGGCGGAAGATCGTGGTTCAACACGTAGAACAGGTAATAAAAACTACCGATGCCGCGAATGCCAAACCAGCCGATCAATGAACGCTGGCGCCGGTCAAGCAATCCTCCCCAGGGAATAAGCCACACGCTCAAGGGCCGAATCACACAGAACAACACCGCCGCAATCACCAGCGCGCGCCAGTCCCAATGCGCCACCAGCACCACCCCGAGCAACGTCACCAGGAACACTTCCATGGCCCGTTCCACCAGGCTGCCGAAGGCGAGCATGTCGCCCATCATGATGCCGGCCGCGACTTGGGTGTCTTCCAGATTCTCGACGTCGCCGTGTACTGCCAACTCAGGCTCGACGTTCTGGTGACCGACCACCGGCTGCACCAGATGCTCGGCCGGGGTCTGGGTGTCACCGGTGGATTTGACCTCGGCTTGCCGTAGCCCCAAACCCGCAGCGAACACCGACAGAAAACCGTAGCCATGAATCGACTCGGCCGCCACATAGGCCAGGGCAATCAGGGCCAGAGTCAGGTAATCGTTGGGGGAGAAGGTGCTGTCGGCATTGCGGATACGCATCGACAACGTCACGCGACCGATGCCGTGGCCCATCCAGTAGCCGGTCAGCAACCCGGCAGGCACCGCCCATAACAGGCTTTTCAAGGCCCAGTCATCGAGCCAGGCGCTGGAATTTCCACTCTGCTGCAAAAACAGCAAACCGAGGATGACGAACGGAAACGCGACCCCATCGTTCAGCCCGGCTTCACCCGAGAGCCCGAAACGCACCGGATCGTAATCCTTGGCGTCATTGACCTGCACCAACGAGGCCAGCACCGGGTCGGTGGGCGCCAGGATCGCGCCGATCAGCAACGATGGCCCCCACGCCAGATCCAGGCCGTAATGCAGCAACAGGCACACGCCGGCAATGCTCAACAGCATTACCGGCCCGGCGAGACCGAACGCGACTCGCCACTTGCGATCCCTGAGCGGCAAACGCAACTTCAACCCGCAGACAAACAGCGAAAAGAGCACCGCGACTTCCGTCAGGTGCTCCATCCAGTTCGACGCGTCCTTGATGTCCAGTTTAAGCAAACCCATGCCCGCCGGGCCGATGCCTACCCCGAGCGCCAGGCAGACCGCCGAGGTGGTCACCGGCATCCAGCGCAGGAACGACGAAGTCAGCGCCAGCGTCAGCAGCACCGCACCCAACACCGCCACCCATATCGTGAAGCTCATGCCGGACGCTCGCTGGGTGGGTGCATTGACAGGCTCAACCGACGGTCGCGCGCAGGTATTCAGGGGCCAGGACGTTAGTCCACAGCAGGATCATTTCCACCAGGATCGTCACCAGATACGTGGTCCCGATATACAGGCACACCGCGGGGATCAGGGCCAGCAGCACCAGATGCGCGAGGTAGTGCCGTGGATGCTCTTCTTCCTCGTGACGGATATCCGTCCAGGCGTAATTGGGTTGGGTAAACAGCTTGATAATAGGTGCGGACATGACGACCTCCAGATAGCAAAGGCCCGCCATGGGCAGGCCTATACAGTGTTGAGTTCTGGAGTCGGTGGCGGGTTCCATTTAAAGAATCGGTTTGCCACCCGTCACGCCATAGCGCTGGCCGGTGATGTAGCTGGCCTCGTCCGATGCCAGCAGCACATAGATCGGCGCGACTTCCACCGGTTGGCCCGGCCGCCCGAGCGGTGTCTCGCCGCCAAAGTTCTGCACCTCTTCATCGGTCATGGTCGAGACGATCAGCGGCGTCCAGATCGGGCCGGGTGCCACGCTGTTCACCCGAATGCCTTTCGGCCCGAGCATCTGCGCCAGGCCGCCGGTGAAATTGGCGATGGCGCCCTTGGTCGTGGCGTACGGGAGGAGGGTCGGCTTGGGCATGTCGGAGTTGACCGAACTGGTGTTGATGATCGAGCCGCCGGCCTTCATGTGCTTCAGTGCGGCCTGGCAGATGCGGAAGATGGCGGTGATGTTGACGTCGAAGGTCATCACCCATTCTTCGTCGGGGATGTCTTCGAAATTCTGATGGGTCATCTGGAACGCGGCGTTGTTGACCAGGACGTCGATATGCCCGAAGCGCTCGACGGTTTTGCTGACGATGTCATAGCACTGAGCTTTTTGCGCCAGATCCCCCGGCAGCAGCAGGCATTGGCGCCCGGCCTGTTCGACCCAGCGAGCGGTTTCCTCGGCGTCTTCGTGTTCATTCAGGTAGGCGATGGCCACGTCGGCGCCTTCCCGGGCGAAGGCAATCGCCACGGCGCGCCCGATGCCACTGTCGCCGCCAGTGATCAGGGCGATCTTGCCCGCCAGTCGGCCGGAACCCCTGTAGCTCTGCTCGCCGCAGTCGGGGTACGGGTCCATTTTCTTTTGCGAGCCGGGCACGGATTGCGGTTGTTTCGCGAAGGGCGGTTTTGGGTAGTCAGTCATCATCGATCTCCAGTCTCAAGGCACAAAGGCGAGGGCAGATGCCGCTCCTGGAGGGTTGACCCTGGGCTTTTGCGTGGAGTTCGGTTGGATTTCGGATGGCGGATCTTGGAGCGCAAATATCACAAAACACACAAATCCCCTGTGGGAGCGGGCTTGCTCGCGAAGGCGTCGTGTCAGTCAGCATTTATGTCCACTGACACACCGCTTTCGCGAGCAAGCCCGCTCCCACAGGGGGAGGGGATTTTCACTTGTTGAGCAAGCTGCGCTCCATCCGCGCAATCCCTTCTTCCAGCAGCGCCCGCGGACAGCCGAAGTTCAGGCGCACGAACTGTTTGCTGTGATCACCGAAATCCAGGCCGGCGCTCAAGCCGACTTTGGCCTGTTCAAGGAAGAACCGCTGCGGATCGTCCAGCCCCAGCGCCGTGCAATCGAGCCACGCCAGGTAAGTGCCTTGTGGCACGTTGATGGTCACGCCCGGCAGTCGGGTGCGCACTGCGTTCACCAGATAATCACGGTTGCTGTGCAGATAGGTCATCAGTTCAGCAAGCCACGGCCCACCCTCGGTGTAGGCCACACGCGTAGCTTCCAGACCCAGCGGATTGACGCTGTCCACCAGACCGCAACGGGCATGGTTGACCCGCGAAAGCAGCGCCGGGTCCTGAATGATCATGAACGAGGTCTTCAAACCGGCGATGTTGTACGCCTTGCTCGCCGACATCAGGGTGATCGTGCGTTTGGCAACTTCCGGGCTCAGGGATGCGGTAGGAATGTGTACACGCCCGTCGTAGCACAACTCGGCGTGAATCTCGTCGGAGATGATCCAGGCGTTCTGTTGCAGGCAGATATCCGCCACGGCTTGCAGTTCTTCCCGGGGGAACACCTTGCCCAGCGGGTTGTGCGGGTTGCTCAGCAACAATGCGCCGCCACCGGTCAGGGATTCGCGCAACGCATCCAGCGGCGTGGCGTAGGAACCGTCGGCCTGGGCGACAAATTCCAGCTCAACCTTGTTCAAGCCCCAATGCCCCGGCGCATGCCGTAGGGGCGGGTAGTTGGGCGTCTGCACCACGACGTTCTGCTGCGGCTCGACCAGCGCATTCAGCGCCATGTTGAAACCCGATTCCACCCCCGGCAGAAACACGATTTCCTGGGGCAGGACGTGCCAGGCGTATTTGTTCCAGAGGTCGGCGACGATGGCGTCGCGCAGGTTCTCCGGCGCCACGCTGTAGCCGAGCAACGGGTGTTCCAGGCGTTTTTGCAGGGCCTGGATGATCACCGGCGGCGCGGCGAAATCCATGTCCGCGACCCACATCGGCAACACGTCGGCCGGGTACCGGCTCCATTTGGTACTGCCGGTTGCGTGGCGGTCGAACACCTGATCGAAATCGAAGGTCATGCTCAGTCTCATAAAGGGTGGGGAGGAATCATGGCGGCATGATAATCCCCAACGTTCATCTCTGGTGACACCTCACAAAAATAATCAGGACACCATCCCCTGTGGGAGCGGGCTTGCTCGCGAAGGCGGCGGCACATTCAACATCCTCATTGACTGACCCACCGCTTTCGCGAGCAAGCCCGCTCCCACATTTCGATCGGGGTTGTGCCGACGGTCGGTTTTCATCTGGGCCGCTGTTTCACTGGCCTAAAGTTTGAAATGAATTTGTCCAGATATAAGGAGTGCACGATGGACCTCAACCGTCGTCAGTTCTTCAAGGTCGCCGGTATCGGCCTTGCAGGCTCGAGCCTCGGCGCGCTGGGCATGCTCCCGGCGCCGGCCTTTGCCGAGCAAGTGCGTCATTTCAAACTCGCCCACACCCATGAAACCCGCAACACCTGCCCGTATTGCTCGGTGGGTTGCGGCTTGATCATGTACAGCCAGGGCGACCAGGCCAAGAACGTCGCCCAGAGCATCATCCACATCGAAGGCGACGCCGATCACCCGGTCAACCGCGGCACTCTGTGCCCGAAAGGCGCGGGCCTGCTGGACTTCATTCACAGCCCCAGCCGCTTGCAGTACCCGCAAGTGCGCAAGCCGGGTAGCACCGAATGGACGCGCATCTCCTGGGACGAAGCCCTGGACCGCGTGGCCGATCTGATGAAGGCCGACCGCGACGCCAATTTCATCGAGAAGAACGCCCAGGGCCAAACGGTAAACCGTTGGCTGACCACCGGGTTCCTCGCGGCGTCGGCGGCGTCCAACGAAGCGGGCTACATCACCCACAAGGTGATTCGCAGTCTGGGCATGCTGGGGTTCGATAACCAGGCGCGTGTCTGACACGGTCCGACGGTGGCAAGTCTTGCCCCGACGTACGGCCGTGGTGCCATGACCAATACCTGGACCGACATCGCCAACGCGAACCTGATCCTGGTGATGGGCGGCAACGCAGCAGAAGCGCACCCTTGCGGTTTCAAATGGGTGACCGAAGCCAAGGCGCATAACAAGGCGCGACTGATCGTGGTCGATCCGCGATTCACCCGCACCGCGTCCGTGGCCGACTATTACGCGCCGATCCGCACTGGCACCGACATTGCCTTCATGGGCGGGCTGATCAATTACCTGCTGACCGAAGACAAGATCCAGCACGAATATGTGCGCAATTACACCGACGTATCGTTCATCGTCAAAGCCGGGTACGGCTTCGAGGACGGGATTTTCAGTGGCTACGACGCGGAAAAACGCCTGTACACCGACAAGTCTGGCTGGGGCTATGAAATCGGCGAGGACGGCTTTGCCAAAGTCGATCCAACCCTGCAAGACCCACACTGCGTCTACCAACTGATGAAAACCCACTACAGCCGCTACAACATCGACCTGGCCAGCCAGATCTGCGGCATGCCCGTGGAGGCGATCAAGAAAATCTGGGAAGAAATCGCCACCTGCTCGCAACCGGGCAAGACCATGACGATTCTCTACGCCCTGGGCTGGACCCAGCATTCCATCGGCTCGCAGATCATCCGCAGCGCGGCGATGGTGCAATTGCTGCTGGGCAACGTCGGCATGCCCGGCGGCGGGGTCAACGCGTTGCGTGGGCACTCCAACATTCAGGGCCTGACCGATCTCGGCTTGCTCTCCAATTCGCTTCCCGGTTATTTGACCCTGGGCCTGGACGCCGAGCAGGATTACGACGCCTACATCACCAAACGCACGCAAAAACCCTTGCGGCCAGGGCAGCTGTCGTACTGGCAGAACTACAGCAAGTTCCACGTCAGCCTGATGAAGTCCTGGTACGGCAACAACGCCACCGCCGAGAACCATTGGGCCTACGACTACCTGCCGAAACTCGACATCCCCAACTACGACATCCTGAAAATGTTCGACCTGATGGGCCAGGGCAAGGTCAACGGCTATATGTGCCAGGGCTTCAACCCGATTGCCGCGTTGCCGGACAAAAACCGCGTGATGGCGGCGCTCGCCAAGCTGAAATGGCTGGTGGTGATGGACCCGCTGTCCACCGAAACCTCGGAATTCTGGAAAAACGTCGGGCCGTACAACGACGTGAGCAGCGCCAACATCCAGACCGAAGTCATTCGCCTGCCGACCACCTGTTTCGCCGAAGAGGACGGTTCGCTGGTCAACAGCAGCCGCTGGCTGCAATGGCACTGGAAAGGCGCCGACGGGCCGGGGGAAGCGCTGACCGACATCAAGATCATGGGCGAGTTGTTCCTGCGCCTGCGCAAGCGTTATCTGGCGGATGGCGGGGCGTATCCCGAGCCGATCCTGAAATTGACCTGGCCGTACAAAATCCCCGACGAACCATCGCCGGAAGAACTGGCCAGGGAAATCAACGGCGTTGCCACCACCGATTTCACCGATGCCACCGGCGCGGCGATCAAGGGCAACGCACAACTGGCCGGGTTTGCGCAGCTCAAGGACGACGGCAGCACTGCGTCCGGCTGCTGGATTTTCTGCGGCAGCTGGACCGAATCCGGTAACCAGATGGCCCGCCGCGACAACAGCGACCCCTATGGCATGAAGCAACACCTGGGCTGGGCCTGGGCCTGGCCGGCGAACCGGCGGATTCTCTACAACCGCGCTTCCGCCGACCCACAAGGCAAGCCATGGGACGAGAAAAAACGCCTGGTGTGGTGGAACGGCAAGGCCTGGGGCGGCACCGATGTGCCGGACTTCAAGGTCGATTCGGCGCCGGAGGCCGGAATGAACCCGTTCATCATGAACCCCGAAGGCGTGGCCCGGTTCTTCGCCGTGGACAAGATGAACGAAGGACCATTCCCCGAGCACTACGAGCCGTTCGAAACCCCGATCGGCATCAACCCGCTGCACCCGAACAACAAGAAGGCCACCAGCAACCCGGCGGCGCGGATCTTCGATTCGGTGTGGGACACCCTGGGCGTGGCCAAGGATTACCCGTACGCCGCCACCAGTTATCGGCTGACCGAGCATTTCCACTTCTGGAGCAAGCACTGCAAGCTCAACGCGATCGCCCAGCCGGAGCAGTTCGTCGAGATCGGCGAAGTGCTGGCGAAAGAGAAGGGCATCGTCGCCGGTGACAAGGTGCGGGTCAGCAGCAAGCGGGGCTTTATCGAAGCGGTGGCGGTGGTGACCAAGCGCATTCGTCCGCTGCAGGTCAACGGCCAGGTGGTGCATCAGATAGGTATCCCGTTGCACTGGGGATTCACCGGGCAGACGCGTCACGGTTACCTGACTAACACCCTGGTGCCGTTCCTCGGCGATGGCAACACTCAGACCCCGGAATCCAAGTCATTCCTGGTCAACGTGGAGAAAGTCTAAATGGCCAGCCAAGACATTATTGCTCGCTCGGCCACCACGACTGTGCCGCCCTCGGCGCGCAATCAGGAGGAAGTGGCGAAGCTGATCGACACCACCAAGTGCATCGGCTGCAAGGCCTGCCAGGTCGCCTGCTCGGAATGGAACGAGTTGCGTGACGACGTCGGCCACAACCTCGGCACCTACGACAATCCCCAGGACCTGACGGCGGAAACCTGGACCCTGATGCGCTTCACCGAGCACGAAACTGACGCTGGCAACCTCGAATGGCTGATCCGCAAGGACGGCTGCATGCACTGCGCCGAGCCCGGTTGCCTGGCGGCGTGCCCGAGCCCGGGGGCAATCATCAAGCACGCCAACGGCATCGTCGATTTCGATCAGGACCATTGCATCGGCTGCGGCTATTGCATCACCGGGTGCCCGTTCAACATCCCGCGCATCTCGCAAAAGGACCACAAGGCCTACAAGTGCACGCTGTGTTCGGATCGGGTCGCGGTCGGGCTGGAACCGGCCTGCGTGAAAACCTGCCCGACCGGCGCCATCGTCTTCGGCACCAAGGACGATATGAAGGAACACGCCGCCGAGCGCATCGTCGATCTCAAGAGCCGTGGCTTTGAAAACGCCGGTCTGTATGACCCGGCCGGGGTTGGCGGCACCCATGTGATGTACGTGCTGCACCATGCCGACACGCCGCAGCTTTACGCGGGACTGGCGAAGGATCCGGAAATCAGCCCGTTGGTGGGCTTGTGGAAAGGCGTGAGCAAACCCCTGGGCTTGCTGGCCATGGGTTTGGCGGTGCTGGCCGGGTTCTTCCATTACGTGCGCATCGGACCGCAAATCGTGGAAGAAGACGAACTACCACCGTACAAAGATCCGGCGGTGCACGAAGTCGATCCATCGGTGCACACCTTTGATCCGCGCGGGGAGGACAGACCATGATCCGCAAGCAGATCCTGCGCTACACCGCCAACCAGCGCACCAATCACTGGTTGGTGGCGATCCTGTTTTTCATGGCCGCGCTGTCCGGGCTGGCACTGTTTCACCCGGCGCTGTTCTGGCTGAGCAACCTGTTTGGCGGCGGGCCGTGGACGCGGATTTTGCATCCGTTCATGGGCGTGCTGATGTTTGTGCTGTTCCTCGGCTTGGTGATTCGTTTCTGGCGGGCTAACTTCTTCATTCCCAACGATGGGCTATGGCTCAAGCGCATCAATCGGGTGATCAAGAACGAAGAAGAGGGCGTGCCACCGATCGGCAAGTACAACCCCGGCCAGAAGCTGCTGTTCTGGACGTTGCTGTTATGCATGTTAGGGTTGTTGTTCACGGGGTTGGTGATCTGGCGCGCGTATTTCAGCGTGTATTTCGGCATCACCACCATTCGCTGGGCCATGCTGTTGCATGCGCTGGTGGGGTTTGTGCTGGTGTTGAGCATCATCGTGCACATCTACGCCGGGATCTGGATCAAGGGTTCGATCAGCGCGATGGTGCACGGTTGGGTCAGCCGCGCCTGGGCCAGGAAGCACCATGAACTCTGGTATCGCGTAGTGACCCGCGACGAACATCCCGAACGGCCGATCAGCAAAAAAGGATAAACACCTTGGCGACGATTCTTGAGCCTGGACAGATTGAAGCGGCGGCCAGTTCACCGCCGTTTCTGCACCTGCCACCGCGCAACCTGTTCACCTTGCGCGCGCAGGGGCTGGAGCGTCTGGCCGAGGGTCATCCGCTGGCGGATTACCTGCGGCTGGTGGCCGGGTTGTGTCATCTGCAACAGGAAATGCTGGATGACCTGCCGGTTGATGAGCTGCCAGACCCCGAACGGTTGAAAGCCTGCCAGCAGCACGGTTTGCCGCCGCTCGCCGCTGACAGTCTGGTGCGCGAAGGTGATTGGCTGCCGTTTCTGTACGCGCTGTTGCTGCGCTATAAGCCGCCGCCACAGCCGGCAGTCAAAAGCGCGATCAACACGTTGCTGGGTGCCAACCCGGGACAGCTCAAGGCTTGGGCGGTTGCCTTGATCAGCGGCCAATTCACCTTGTTGCCGGCGGCGGTGGTGCCGTTTCTTGGCGCGGCGCTGCAAGTGGCGTGGAGCCATTGGCTGCTGGACACTCTGAGCCTGGATCTCAAGCCCGGTGACAGCCTCAGCCAATGCCCGGCCTGCGGTTCACCGGCCATGGCCGGGGTGATTCGCCATCGTGGCAAGTTCAACGGTTTGCGCTATCTGGTGTGTTCGCTGTGTGCCTGTGAATGGCATGTGGTGCGGGTCAAATGTGTGTATTGCGAGCAAAGCAAAGGCCTGGAATACGTTAGCCTCGATGACGATCGATACGCGGCGGATCAGGCGCCGTTGCGCGCGGAAGTCTGTCCCGGCTGCAACAGCTATCTGAAACTGCTGTATCTGGAAAACGATGCCGAGGCCGAGCCGTTGTCGACCGACCTGACCAGCCTGTTGCTGGACATGCGCCTGGAGCAGGAAGGCTATCAGCGCCTGGCGCCGAATCTGTTGTTGGCTCCCGGAGGCGAATGAACCCAGCGTCTACACTCAGGCGCGACGGTCCATTGCTTTGCGGAGTTACCGATGTCCAACCTGCGTCTGCCTTCCATCGACAGTTTGTTGCGCCATCCAGCGTGTCAGCCACTGGCTGAGCGCTATGGGCGGGAGGCGTTGCTGGCGAGTCTGCGGCAGTTGCTGGATGACCTGCGCGAGCCGGTTTTGTCAGGACAACTGGCGGCAGTCGAGATTGCGCCCGAAGTGCTCGCGGGCCGCGCAGGTGAACGCCTGATTGCCCAACATCGCAGCCACGTGCGCCGGGTGTTCAACCTCACCGGCACGGTTCTGCATACCAATCTGGGCCGGGCGCTGTTGCCCGAAGAGGCCATCGAAGCGGTGCAAATGGCCGCACGCTATCCGATCAATCTTGAATTCGATTTACACGGCGGCAAGCGTGGCGACCGGGATGACCTGATCGAAGGCTTGATCCGCGAGTTGACCGGCGCCGAAGCGGTCACCGTGGTCAACAATAACGCCGCCGCGGTGTTGCTGACCCTCAACAGCCTCGGCGCGCGCAAGGAAGGCATCATTTCCCGGGGTGAGCTGATTGAAATCGGCGGCGCGTTTCGTATCCCCGACATCATGGCGCGGGCCGGGGTTCGTCTGCGGGAAGTCGGCACCACCAACCGCACCCACGCCAAGGACTATGAAGCCGTTATCGGCCTGCGCAGTGGCTTGATCATGCGCGTGCATGCGAGCAACTACGCGATCTCCGGTTTCACCACCAGCGTGCCGACGGCGGAACTGGCCGAGTTGGCGCACAAGCATGCCTTGCCGTTACTGGAAGACCTGGGCAGCGGCAGTTTGCTGGATTTGACCCGTTGGGGCTTGCCGGCGGAGCCGACGGTGCGGCAGGCGCTGCTGGATGGCGCGGACATCGTGACCTTCAGTGGCGACAAGTTGCTCGGCGGTCCGCAAGCCGGGTTGATTGTCGGGCGCAAGGATCTGATCGCGAAGATCAAGAAGAACCCGCTCAAACGAGCGCTACGGGTCGACAAACTGACGTTGGCGGCGCTGGAAGCGGTGCTGGGTTTGTACCGCGACCCTGATCGCCTCGCCGAACGCTTGCCGAGCCTGCGCCTGCTGACCCGATCACAAGCCGACATCCTCGCCCAGGCCGAACGCCTGCAACCGTCACTGGCGCTGGTATTGGACGAAGGCTGGAATGTCAGCGCGGTGCCGGCGCTGGGCATGATCGGCAGCGGCAGCCAACCGGTGGCACGTTTGCCGAGCGCGGCGTTGTGCCTGCGGCCGGTGGCTTCCAAACGCCTGCGCGGCCGAACCTTGCATGGGCTGGAAGCGGCGTTCCGGAGCTTGCCGATTCCGGTGCTCGGTCGCATTGACGATGACGCCTTGTGGCTGGACTTGCGGCAGCTGGACGACGAAGCGGCGTGGCTGGCGCAACTCGATCAGTTGAAAGGAAGCGCAGGGTGATCGTCGGCACCGCCGGGCACATCGACCATGGCAAGACGTTGTTGCTGGAGGCGCTGACCGGTCAGGCGGGGGATCGGCGTCGTGAAGAGCGTGAGCGGGGCATGACCATCGACCTCGGTTATCTCTACGCGGCGCTGGAACCGGGGGCGGTACTGACCGGGTTTATCGACGTGCCGGGGCATGAGCGCTTCACCCACAACATGCTCGCCGGGGCGCAAGGGATTGACCTGGTGCTGTTGGTGGTCGCGGCGGATGACGGCGTGATGCCCCAGACCCGCGAGCATCTGGCGATTGTCGAGTTGCTGGGGATTCCTCGGGCGTTGGTGGCGATTACCAAGTGTGATCGGGTTGAGCCTGCGCGCGTCGAGGAAGTCCGCGTGCAGATCCAGGCGTTGCTTGCGTCCGGCCCGTATGCCGACGCGTCGCTGATCCCGTTGTCGAGCGTCACCGGCGAGGGCGTTGAGACGTTGCGTGATGCGCTGCTCGTTGCGCAAAAACAGGTTCTTCAACGCAGTAAAAGCGGTGGGTTTCGGCTGGCAATTGACCGAGCCTTCAGCGTCGCCGGCGCCGGCATTGTGGTGACGGGCACGGCGTTGTCGGGTGCGGTGGCCGTGGGCGATACGTTACTGCTCGGGCCGTTGGGTAAACCGGTGCGAGCACGCGGCCTGCATGCGCAGAACCAGGCGTCTGAAAAGGCCTTCGCCGGGCAACGGGTGGCGCTGAACCTGAGCGCCGAACGCCTGAACCTGGAACAGATTCACCGTGGCCAATGGTTACTGGCCGAGTGGCTGCACGCGCCGACCCAGCGGCTGGATATCGACATGCGCCTGTTGCCCAGCGAAGCCACCGCGTTTCCTCACTTTCACCCGGTGCATGTGCACCTCGGCACGCAGGACGTGACCGGGCGCGTGGCGTTGCTGGAAGGCCCGAGCCTGGCGCCGGGTGAGCGGATGTTCGCGCAATTGCTGTTGAATGCGCCGGTGCACGCGGTGAAGGGCGATCCGCTGATCCTGCGCGACCAAAGCGCCCAGCGCACTCTTGGCGGTGGACGGGTGCTCGATCCGTTTGCGCCGAGCCGACAGCGTCGCAGTCCCGAGCGTTTGGCGCAGTTACAAGCCCTCGCCAGCACCGACAGCCTGGAAGCCGTCCTGCCCGCGCTGCTGGCCCACAGCGACACCGGACTTGATCCGCAACGCCTGGAGCGCCAATTCAATCGTCCACGGGATAGTTGGGTGTTGCCCGCCGATGTGCGCCTGATTGCCATCCGCCAAGGTCCGCTACTGTTCAGCGCCGCCCGTTGGGATGGGTTGAAGGCGCCATTGCTGGAGCACCTCGCACGCTTCCATCAACTGGAACCGGATCAAATGGGCCCGGACCGCGATCGCTTGCGCCGGTTCTCGGGCTCGGCGCTGGACCGCCCGACGTTCATCAGTCTGCTCGACGAATTGCTCACCAGCGAAGCGATAGCCAGCAGCGGGCCATGGCTGCACCTGCCCGATCATCAAGTGCGACTGAGTGCCGACGACGAAGCCTTGTGGCAACAATTGCAGCCAACCTTCGAGCAGGCCGGTTTCAATCCGCCGTGGGTGCGTGACTTGGGGCATGACGAGGCGGCGGTGCGCCTGCTGCTGCGCAAAATGGCGCGGCTGGGCTTGCTGCATCAAGTGGTGCGCGACCTGTTCTACACCGACGCGGTGCTGCGCCGATTGGCGGCTATGCTGTTGCAACTGGCCGGTGAAAACCCGGTGATCGAGGTCGCGGCGTTTCGTGATGCGGTGGGGTTGGGTCGCAAGCGCAGCGTGCAGATTCTTGAGTACTTCGACCGGATCGGCCTGACCCGCCGCATCGGCGACCGGCGCCAGGTCCGCCTCAACAGCGCACTGGCCCAGACCTACGAATAAGGAAGGCAATCGCGCCCGGTGGCGCGGCCGGGCTTCAAACCCGGTTGGGGACGGCATCCGTTCCCGGGCAGGTTCGACTCCGGCTGCCTTCCGCCAGTTTCACCGTGGCGCCAATTCCTTGATCAGGAAATCAATGAACGTGCGGGTCTTCTGCGGCACTCGCCGCGCCGACGGGTACACCGCGTTGATGGTGATCGGCGGCGCCTGCCATTCGCACAGCACCGACACCAGCCGACCCGCCGCCAGCGCCTCTTCGACAATGAAATCCGGGAGCAGGGCGATGCCCATCCCGGCTTCGGCGGCCTGGGCGAGCAAATCGCCGTTGTTGGCGTGCAAGGGGCCGGTGACGTTGACCCGTTGCGTGTCCTTGCCGTTGCTCAATTGCAGGCTGACGCCGCTTTGCAGATAGCCGTAGTTCAAACACTGGTGGGCGGTCAGGTCCTTCGGCACCTGGGGCGTGCCGGCGCGTTCCAGATAGGCTGGCGAAGCGACCATGATTCGCGGTGCCGGGGCCAGCAGGCGGGCGACCATGGATGAGTCCGGCATGCTGGCGATTCGCAGGGTCACATCGAAACCACCGCGCACCGGGTCCACTTGTTGGTCGCTGAGCACCAGTTGCAATTCGATGTTCGGGTGCAGCTCATGGAACACCGGGATCAGCGGCCCCAGACGCCGCAGCCCGAAGGACATCGGTGCGTTGATCCGCAGCACGCCACGCAATTCACCGACGCCATCCCGGGCCCGTTGTTCGGCTTCGTCCAGCGAGGCGATCAGTTCCCGCGCCGCATCGTAATACTCGGCGCCGGCCTCGGTCAGGTGCAGGCTGCGGGTGGTGCGTTGCAGCAGCTGCACGCCGATCGCTTCTTCCAGCGCTTGAATCTGTTTGCTGACTTTTGAGCGCGGTACGTCCATCGCCCGGGCTGCGGCGGCGAAGCCGTTTTCACCGACGGTGACGATAAACGCGCGCATGCATTCGATACGGTCCAAGGATTGTCCCTAATTTGGAATCAATGATTCCCGATTCTAGGGAATTGTTCCTTTTAAGACTAGCGCCTAAATTAGCAACCAAGCCGCCAACAAACAGCGACTAACCCATTAAACACAACTCATCGACATCAAAAGGAACTCGCCATGTCCATCCGTGAATTGCTCAACCCAACCAACTCCACCCTGATCCTGATCGACCACCAGCCGCAGATGTCCTTCGGTGTGCAATCGATCGATCGCCAGACCCTGAAGAACAACACCGTGGCATTGGCCAAGGCTGCCAAGATCTTCAACGTGCCGACCATCCTGACCTCGGTGGAGACCGAAAGCTTCAGCGGTTTTATCTGGCCGGAATTGCTCGGTGTGTTCCCGGATCAACAGCCGATCGAGCGCACCTCGATGAACTCCTGGGAAGACAAGGCGCTGGTCGCGGCGGTCAAGGCCACCGGGCGCAAAAAGCTGATCATGGCCGCGCTGTGGACTGAGGTCTGCCTGAACTTCCCGGCGCTGGAAGCACTGGCTGAAGGTTACGAGGTGTACATCGTCACCGACGCCTCCGGCGGCACCACCAAGGAAGCCCACGACATGTCCGTGCAACGGATGATCCAGGCCGGCGCGGTGCCGGTGACCTGGCAACAAGTCCTGCTCGAATACCAACGCGACTGGGCCCACAAGGAAACCTACGACGCCGTGATGGAACTGGTGCGCGAACACAGCGGCGCCTACGGCATGGGCGTGGACTACGCCTACACCATGGTGCACAAGGCACCGCAGCGGCAGGTCAAGTAAGCGATCAGTCACTGGCCCTGAACTCAACACAGGGCTAAACAGGTGGGAGCGGGCTTGCTCGCGAAGGGGGAGTGTCAGTCGACAGAGATGTTGTCTGACCTACCGCTTTCGCGAGCAAGCCCGCTCCCACATTTTGATCTGAGTGAAACCCAATCCTGTGACCACCGCCATTCCCCTTGTGGGAGCGAGCCTGCTCGCGAAGGAGGAGTGTCAGTCGACAGAGATGTTGCCTGATCCACCGCCTTCGCGAGCAGGCTCGCTCCCACATTTTGTCCTGCGTGAAACCCAATCCTGTGACCACCGCCATTCCCCTTGTGGGAGCGGGCTTGCTCGCGAAGGGGGAGTGTCAGTCGACAGAGATGTTGCCTGATCCACCGCCTTCGCGAGCAGGCTCGCTCCCACATTTTGATCTGCGTGAAACCCAATTCCGTGACCACTGCCATTCCCCTGTGGGAGCGGGCAAGCCTCGCTCCTACAGGGATTTCAGAAAGGCCCGAAGGTCAGTGGGTATTCGATGACGACGTAGACCCGGTCGATGTCGTCGCCGGCCTGTGCGGTGTTGCCTCGATGGGAGACGTGGGACAGTTGCAGGGACAAGCCTTTGGCCGACCCGGATTGCACGACGTAGTGCAAGTCGATGTCGCGTTCCCAATGCTTTCCGCCGTCCCCTTGTTGCGGCACGTACTCGCCGCTTTCTCCGTCGACCGGGTTGTAGGCGCCACCCTTGGGCGCATGGGTGCCGTCGATGTCGCGACCGGTCACATAGCGGGTCATGAACTTCAGCCCCGGAACGCCGAACGCCCCCAGGTCGAGGTCATAGCGCGCTTGCCAGGAACGTTCATGGGCGCCGTTGAAGTCGGCGTACTTGATCGAGTTGGCCAGGTATATGGAGTCGCCACCGACGAAATCGAACGGCGTGTCACCGTTGATTTGTTGATAGGCCAGGGTAAAACCATGGGCACCAAGGCTGTATTTGCCCGACAAGCTGTAGGCGGTGTTGTCGATCGCACCCGCCAGCGCACGGCCGGTGTCTTGCGTGTGATACAGATTCGCGTCGAGGAACAGATTCGATTGCTTCAGGTGCAGGTTGCCGTAGTACTGATGCCAGGTGTCGCTCAGTTCGGAGGCATACAACGCGCCGCCCACCGGGCTGTTAGTGAACAGGTCAGCCCCCAGAAAGGAAATCCCGCCAGCCTCGGTGTTGGCACCGTAACCAAAGAAATCGCCTTTGCCCGATGAACTGTCCTGATTCTTGAACGCAGTAAAGTGCCCAGCCACCAGGTTCATGCCGTCGATTTCCCGGCTGTTCATGAGAAAACCCGTGGCGTACTCCGGTTGCAGGCGTTTGTCTGACGTATCAAACACCGGGGTTTCCACGGTCATTTCACCTAACGCCAGGGTCGTGCGGGACGCCTTAATCTTGATCGCGCCACCGCCACTGGAATAATTGCTGTCGCTGCGACCGTCACTATCGACCGGCAACAACCCGGTGCCCGAATGCCCTTTGCCGCCATCCAGCTTGAGCCCGAAAAACCCATGGGCGTCCAGGCCAAAACCCAGAACGCCTTCGGTGAAACCGGATTCAAATGTGCTGATAAACCCTTGAGCCCATTCAGCTTTGTAGCTTTTTCCAGAGGGCGAGGGCGTTCGATAGTCGCTGTTGAGGTAGAAGTTGCAGCTCAGCACCCCCAGCGTTGCGCCATTCAGAAACCCGCTGGGTGCCGGTTCATCCGCGAGGGCGGTGCCGGTGAACAGTATCGACAAGCACAGGCTGCGATTTAACGAAGAAAACTTCATGGATCGATCACCACGAGGGCAGCGACTGCGCAGGTAAACCCCACGCAGTCGCCGGTGTTGCTTAATGGCCTTCGGACGCGCCGAACATGGTTTTGGCGTAGATCAGCCCCAAGCCATACGAGCCGCCATTGGCGATGGAGGTTTTCACGGTTTCTTCGTAGGTCTCGCTGCGAGCCCAGTCACGTTGCAATTCCAGCAGGTATTGCAACGAAGTCATCGGCCGGGCGCCGAGCTGGATCATGCGTTGAATCGCCATGTCATGGGCTTCAATCGACACATCGCCACACGCATCGGCGATGAAATACACCTCGAAACCCTGGTCAATCGCCGACAGCGCCGGACCAACGATGCACACGGACGTCCACAGGCCGGCGAGGACGATTTTCTGCTTGCCGAACTTGTTGACTTCAACCGCGATGCGCTCGTCTTCCCAGGTGTTCATGCTGGTGCGGTCGATCACGTTGTGTTCCGGGAACACCGACTTGATTTCGTCGAAGATCGGCCCGGAAAAACTCTTCTCGGCCACGGTAGTGAGGATGGTCGAAACCTTGAAGCCACGCGCAGCCTTGGCCACCAGCGCCGCGTTGTTGCGTAGGGTCACGGCATCGATGGATTTGGTCGCGAAGGACATCTGCGACTGGTGATCGATCATGATCAGGGTGTGATCGGTAGGGGTCAGCAGGGTTTTGCCGGGAACTGCTTTTGCAATGGCCATCACGAGGTCCTTACGGGAGTGAGTGAAGGCTCATGGTTGCGCAGATTCGGGCGGGGATCTTGAGTCGGTGTGCTGAGTTGTGCGCGCCCTGCGCGACGGCCATCCATCGCGCAGGGCGGCGGGTCATTGCATCACATAACGCCCCGGTGCCGATTCCAGCGCCGGGTACTGGGTGTTGCCAGTATGCAGCGCCGAAGGCTGGCGCTCGCCGGCGTGTTCGGCCAGCCAGACAAACCAGTCGTTCCACCAGCTACCGGGATGTTGCTGGGCATTCATGAACCAGGTGTCCGGTTTTTTGGTCACGCGGTTGTTGGTCCAGTAATGACGTTTCTGATTGGCCGGCGGGTTGATCACCCCGGCGATGTGCCCCGAGGCGCCGAGCACGAAGCGCTTGGTGCCGCCGAGCAGTTCGGTGCTGGCATAGGCGCTTCTCCACGGCACGATGTGGTCGTCGTGGGTGGCGAGGATGTACGCCGGCGCCTCGATGGCCCGCAGGTCCAGTTTGACGCCGCAGCAATCCAGCTCTCCGGATTTCAGGTCGTTTTGCAGGTAGGTGTGACGCAAATACCAGCAATACATCGGACCGGGCAGGTTGGTGCTGTCGTTGTTCCAGAACAACAGGTCCAGGGCAGTCGGCTTCAGGCCCTTGAGGTATTTGTCGACGTTGTAGTTCCACCACAAGTCATTGGGCCGCAGCAGGGAGAAGGTGTTGCCCATGTCCTCGCCCTTGAACAGGCCGATCGGACCGTCCTGTCCGCCGATGGTGCGCTCGCGGTAGGCCACCAGTTGTTCGTCGACGAAGATGTCGATGGGGCCGGTATCGAGGTAATCGAGGAACGTGGTCAGCAGGCTGACGCTGGCGATGTCCTTGTCGCCGCGCGCGGCCAACACCGCCAGCGCCGTACTCAACAGTGTGCCGCCGATGCAAAAGCCGACGCAGTTGGGTCGCTGCTCGCCGCTGATCTCCCGGGTCACTTGCAGACCTTTGATGATGCCGGTTTCGATCAGGTCATCCCAGGTTGTGCCGGCGTGTGCCTGGTCGAAGTTGCGCCAGGACATCAGGAACACCGGATGCCCTTGCTTCAACAGGTGACCGATCATTGAGTTGTCAGGGCGCAAATCGAGGATGTAGTACTTGTTGATCGACGGCGGCACCACGAACACCGGGCGCCGGTACTGGGTTTCGGTTTGCGGATAGTACTGGATCAGCTGGAACAGTTCGTTCTCGAATACCACTTCGCCGGGGGTGGTGGCCAAATCCACGCCGACCTTGAACGCATTGCTGTCGCACTGGCGCATCTTGCCTTCTTGCAGGTCGCTGGCCAGGTGCAGCAACCCCGTGAGCAGGCTGGCGCCCTGGGTGTCGACCACCCGTTGCAAGGCATCCGGGTTGCTGGCGAGGAAGTTGCTCGGCGCCCCGGCGGCAATGGCTTGCTCCACAAGGTACAACAAGCGCTGGCGCGGTTTCTTGTCCTTGATCGGCAACTTGTCCAGCAGCTTCAGCAGGAAACCGGCGTTGAGCAGGTAAAACGCCGCCAGCGATCCAAACAGCGGCTGGCTCCAGGCGCCGCTGGCGAAACGTCGATCCTCAAACTTGAACGGCTGGCCGGTCATCAGGCGCTGGCCGAGGTCGCCCCATTGCAGCTGATAGTCGGACTGCAGGCTGTCGAGGGTGCCACGGGGCAGGTCGAACCAGTCGTTGTATTCATGCCCTGTGAACCACGGATTGGTGCTGACCCACAGGCGTAATTGTTGCACTGCAAAGGAAGCAATGAACGGAACCTGGCCAGACCAGTAGGTGTTGAACGTGTGCGCGTTGTTATCCATGGAACTCCTTGCCCACAAAGGTCAACCGGGCAGAAAAAAGCGCGACACCGCGTACGGTGCCGCGTCAGCAGCTAAGGCAAGCAGTTCGGTGTGACTAGCGCTCGATGACCAGGCTCACGCCTTGACCGCCACCAATGCACAACGTGGCCAGGCCTTTGTGGCCATCGCGACGGATCAGCTCAAACAGCAGCGACACCAGAATCCGCGCACCCGATGCACCGATCGGATGGCCGAGGGCAATCGCACCGCCGTTGACGTTGACTTTGCTGGTGTCCCAGCCCAACTCTTTACCAACCGCCAGTGACTGCGCGGCGAAGGCTTCATTGGCTTCGATCAGGTCCAGGTCATCAAGGCTCCAGCCGGCCTTTTCCAGCACCAGACGGGTGGCCGGCACCGGGCCAATGCCCATGATCGACGGGTCCACGCCGGCACTGGCGTAAGCCTTGATCCGCGCCAGGACGGGTAATCCCAGCGCCTCGGCCTTGGCGGCGCTGGCCAGCAACAGCACGGCGGCGCCATCGTTGAGGGTCGATGAGTTGCCGGCGGTGACGCTGCCGTCTTTCTGGAACGCCGGTTTGAGTTTGCCCAGGGACGCGAGGCTGCTGTCCGGGCGTGGCTGTTCATCGGTGTCGAAGGCCAGCGGCTCACCCTTGCGTTGGGGAATCAGGATCGGGGTGATTTCCCGCTTGAAGTGACCGGCTTCAATGGCCGCGGCGGCTTTCTGTTGCGAGGCGGCGGCGAAGGTATCTTGCTGCTCGCGAGTGAGGCTGTACTTCTGCGCCAGATTCTCCGCGGTGATGCCCATGTGGTAGTCGTTGAAGGCATCCCACAAACCGTCCTGAATCACGCTGTCCTGCAATTGCGCATGGCCCAGGCGCAAACCGGTGCGGGCCTTGGGCAGGACGTAAGGCGCCAGGCTCATGTTTTCCTGGCCGCCGGCAATCACCAGTTCGGCGTCGCCACAACGGATCGCCTGGACCGCCAGTTGCACAGCCTTGAGCCCGGAACCACAGACCTTGTTCAACGTCATGGCGGGCGTGGTGAAGGGCAGGCCGGCCTTGATTGCGGTCTGGCGTGCCGGGTTTTGCCCCGACCCGGCGCTGAGCACCTGGCCGAGGATCACTTCATCGATCTGTTCGCCGTTGATCCCGGTCTGTTCGAGCAAACGGCGAATCAGCGCCGCGCCCAGTTCGGTGGCCGGAATCGCGGACAGGGCACCCTGGAAGCTGCCGATGGCGGTACGAGTAGCGGCAACGATTACGACTTCGTTCATGCGTGACCTCATCAAGAATGTGTCGAACGGCAGCAGGGCCTCCATGCCCCGCACGGGTTACTGCATGTTCATGCCGCCGTTGACCGAGAAGTCGGCACCGGTGCTGTAGGCCGATTCATCGGATGCCAGCCAGGCGACGATAGAGGCGATTTCCTCGGGTTGGCCGAGGCGACCGACCGGCGTGGCGGCGATCATGCTGTCGAGGATGTCCGGGCGAATGGCGGCGGTCATGCTGGTCTGGATGTAGCCCGGCGACACGGTGTTGACGGTCACGCCCTTGCCCGACACTTCCCGCGCCAACGCCATGGTGAAGCCGTGGATGCCGGCCTTGGCCGCGCTGTAGTTGGTCTGGCCGAACTGGCCGCGCTGACCGTTGATCGACGAGATGTTGATCACGCGTCCCCAGCCTTTGCCCAACATGCCTTCAATCACCTGTTTGGTGGTGTTGAACATGCCGGTGAGGTTGGTGCCGATCACAGCGTTCCAGTCTTCGGGGGTGAGTTTGCGGAACGAGGCATCCCGGGTAATGCCGGCGTTGTTGACCAGCACATCGACCGGGCCGTACGTCTCCTTGACCCACTCGAAGGCGGTGCGGGTCGACTCCCAGTCGGTGATGTCACCGTAGACAAAATCGAACTCAAACCCTGCTGCCGACTGTTTGGCAGCCCATTCTTCCTTGCGGCTGGAATTGGCGCTGCAACCCACCACTACCTTGAAGCCTTCCTTGTAAAGACGCTGACTGATCGCCGTACCAATCCCGCCCATACCACCGGTTACCAATGCAATACGACCAAGCGACTTCATAGACTTCTTCCCTTTTTTCTTTTGCGCTGCAAGATGGGAGGATTGTTCGGTATTGCCGGGGCCTGCGGAAGTGTTGTGAGGTGACGGTGTGGTGTCCAACGGTGCCAAACGTGGCTAAAAGCGAGGAATACCTATACTGGGATCAACACTCGACATTGAGCGGCCCGTTATTCTTTGATTCAACGCAGATCGGTAATGGCTCCGGACAGGATGTCCGGTTCCACAGGTCAATGAGGACGCCATGTACAGAATGAGTTCAGGCTATGCCAGCGTGCTGGTGAATACGCTCTCGGCTCAAGGACTGGATGTCGCCAGTCTGTGTCGGGAGGCTGGACTGGACATCACGCTCGCGAACCTGCCAGGCGCGTTTTGCGAGCGCAGGGCGATCTATCGATTGTGGACACTGGCCGCTCAGGCCAGCGGTGATCCGGACATTGGCCTCAAAGCCTATGGCAACTTCCATCCAGGCAGTTTTCAGATTGTCGGCTACACCATGATGTCCAGCCTCAACCTGAAGCGCGCCCTCGAACGGCTGGTGCGTTTCAGCCCGTTGATCGGCACCGGGTTCAGCCTGTTTTTCATGGCCGAGCAGCAGAACTATCGATTGGCCGCCCTCGATCACCAGCAGGCCGGCTCGGTCAAGCCCAGGCAATACGTCGATGCGGCACTGGCGTCGTTGATGGGGTTTTGCCGTTGGCTGGCGGGCGGCAACTCGCCGCAACCGCTGAACGTGGAGTTCAGTTATCCGGAACCGGCGGACACGTCTGAACATCGGCGCCTGTTTGGCAACAACCTGCAATTTGACGCGGCCTACGACAGCATTCTGTTCGACGGCCAGGAAGTGCTGCGACCGTTGAGCATGGCCAACGAAACACTGGCGGTGCTGCACGACAGTTTTGCCGAAGCGCAACTGGACCTGCTGTTCGGCTTCTCGATCGTCGGCCGGATTCGCGCGTTGATCAGCGAGCGATTGAGCCAGGGCAAGGGGCAATACGACATGGAGTCGATCGCTGCCGCGCTGAACATCAGCAAGCGCACGCTGCAACGCTCCCTCGAAAAGGACGGCACGCAGTTCAAGGACGTGCAGAACGCCGTGCGCCGGCAACTGGCGGATTTTTACCTGCGCCATTCTCACTTCAACATGAAGCATGTCGCCTATCTCCTTGGTTTTCATGACCACAGCAGCTTCAACAAGGCGTGCACCCGCTGGTTTGGCATGACGCCGGGGCAGTACCGGGCGGATGAGTCCCTGGAGATCGAGGAAACCGCCCCGGTTTGAGTGTGAGTTTTTTGGGGTGTCAATTATAGCCACCCCTCACCCTAACCCTCTCCCCAAGGGGTAGAGGGGACCGACCGAGTTGTTCTTGGAGCTACATCGACCTGAAATATCGAGTCGAACTCAGGTTTGAACAGCATGAAGATCGGCTCCCTTTCCCCCTCTCCCCAATGGGGAGAGGGCTGGGGTGAGGGGTGGATCTGGAAGACGCCGCGATGTGTATTCATTTTCTTGGCAATTTCTTTACGCCTTTGCGCGGCTTGGCGGTCGGGCGTGTTGAGGTTACAGCCTCGGCGACGGGCGTTGGTTCTTCGGCCACATTCGTTTCACCGGGTGGTTGAGTCAGGTTGAACCCCGGCAGCGGCACTTCAAGCAAGGTATGCAGTTCGCACCAGAAGGCATGGCCGGTTGCGGTTTCGTTCAGCAACTCCGGCAACAGATTGGCAACGGCAGCCAAGACCTGCTGGCGTTCCTCGGTTTCAGGCAGCAGCAGCGGCAAGCTGCGCAGGCTTTCTTGTGGGTGAGTGAGCACCAGCATTTTCTGGGTTTGCAGGGTTTCGCGCAGGTCCAGCGGTTCGGCACTGTGGTCTTGCAGCAGCACCTGCAGTTGCTCAAGCAGTTTTTCCAGGTTGGCTTTGCCCGTCGCATCGCTGTCACGGCCCAGCAGGAACAGGATGCGGACCAAGGCTTCCATCAGGCCGCCCAGGGGCAGGGCGGTTTGCAGGCGCTCGAGCAGGACTTTGTCGTGGTTTTCGGCGTGGGCTTGGAGATCGCGACCGGCGACGTTGCCGGTGAGGCTGTTGAGCGCGCCATACACGCCGTAGAAACACAGTTCCTGAGTGGCATCCCGCAGATCGCGGTAACCGTTCAACGCGTCCTGGATCTGATTGGAAAACAACGCCTGCCAGGCCAGCAAAGGATTGTCCGTGGCGGCGGGGCGACGATCATTGCGCACCTGCGCCGCGCTGCCGGCCAGCCACCACAGCGCCGGATTCAAACTGCTCCAGAGTACTTGCTGTTGATGGAACGGATGGGCCTTGCGCATCAGCTCGGCGCTCGGCTCGTTGATCAACGGGCGCAGCCACGGACGGACAAAACTGTCGTACAGGTTGTTGTTGATGTCCGAGGCGCGCTCGACCAGGGCGAACTCGCGATCATCGTCCCGGGGCGGCTGCGCTTCGCCATGAATGTCGGCGATGCGTCGGGGTTCGAAACGCACGGCGTAGTGCGCATCGGGCAGATCGTCGATCAGCATTTCATAGAGCCCGGCGGGCAGGGCGTTGATGCTGTCGACCGCGCCCAGCAGTTCGCGGTGTTCACGCCGGGCGACTTCGCCGGAGACGAAAATCCCCAGGTGACCGATGCTGGCATGCCGCAGGTAGACAATGGTGCGCCCGGCGTTTTGCAAGGCCAGGTCGCTGGGG
Source organism: Pseudomonas sp. NPDC096950 (assembly GCF_044762525.1). Taxonomy (NCBI): domain Bacteria; kingdom Pseudomonadati; phylum Pseudomonadota; class Gammaproteobacteria; order Pseudomonadales; family Pseudomonadaceae; genus Pseudomonas; species Pseudomonas sp. NPDC096950. Next base: position 131,423 of record NZ_JBIWEL010000010.1, read on the forward strand.
TACACATCCGCGATCCAGTCCAGCGCCTGTTGCGGCGAGGTGATGTTGTCGCCATAGGAACAGAACACCACCACCGGCACTTCAATGCGCTTGAGGTCGAGCCCGCTGCTCTTGCGCCCCAGGCCACCGGACAGCTGATTGCCGATAAACAGGTCATCGACAATCATCTCGATTTCTTCGCTGTTGAGCAGCGTCGGGCTGCCCCACCAGCGTTCGAAATCGAGGAACCGCGCGGCTTCCGTGTCGACCTCGCTGAACAGGTGATAGTACTTGCCCCAGTAGGTATTGGCCGGGTCGACGTTCTCGAAATTGCTCACCAGCCAGGTGCCGTCGAAACGGTCGTTACCCAAGTCACTGCCCAGGCGCGCCATCCAGCCGCCACCCAGCAAACCGCCGCTGTAGCGCATCGGATTGCGCCCGTTGACCCCGGCCCAGTAAGACAACGGCGCGCCATTGACGATGATTAGCCCAGGCAATTCGGGCCTTGTCGCGGCCAGTCCCATCAGCGCCCAACCAGCCTGGCAGTTGCCGATTACCACCGGTTTGGCGCTGGCTGGATGTCGGGCGCTGACCGTTTCGATGAAGTGCGCCTGGGCCTCGACGATGTCCGCCAGGGTTTGTCCAGCGGCAGGCGAGTGACTGAAGGCGATGAAGTAGGTGGGATGGCCGGCACGCAAGCTTTCACCGATCAGCGAATCCTGCTTGAAACCGCCGATGCCCGAACCGTGACCGCCGCGCGGGTCGATGATGATCACCGGCGGTTGCCCGTCGATAGATGGCTCGTGGCTGAGGATGCGCAACAGTGAGTAGTTGACCGGGCGCGGCAGGTCGGCGCCGTTGACCAGGGTTTCATGCTCGAACTTGAGCAGCAGCGGAAAGCCTGCCCGTTCGTGGGCCAGGGTGTTGTCGCCGCGTTGGCGCAAGGTGTCCCAGAACAACAGGCTGCGTTGGCCGAGGTCGGTGAAGTAGGCCTGCCAGTCAGCCGCCGTGGGTTGTTTGAGCTGACCGAGGCTCAGCGGCGCGAAGGTTTTGGCCTGGCGCTGCTGCACGGCGTCGAGCACGTTGCGAGCATTAAGGCGTTGCAGGTGATTCAGGTGTTCGAACAAACCGGCTGCTGAATAAAGCGCTTCTTCTTGCGCTGCAATATTTTCGTCCTGGCCCATGGTGATTTCCTGACACTGTGCGGGGGAGCCGTCAGCCAGACTAGCAATGGCTAGGCCGATCATCGGATTTTCACAAGTCTATAGGGAATAACCACGCGAGGCGTACCGTTTATTTTGCGGTGCACAAAATATCCGTTGCCAAACAGTTTTGTGCACTGCAATATCAAGGCTAACGCGACGACTGCCCGGATTGCTGTCGCGTCCTCAGGCCTGAATGGGCCTTCCAGTACCAGGAGATTTCAGCATGTCTTTTTTCAACTCGGAAAAACTGCAAGCCACTCAGAAAGCCAACCTCGATCTTTTGCAGCAAATCAGCGGCAAAGTCTTCGCCAGTGTTGAACAGCTGAGCCAGTTGCAGTTCAAGGCACTGCGCGACTCCACCGAAGAGCACTTCGAAGGTGTTCGTAAGCTGTTGGCGGTACGTGATCCACAAGGCTTCGCCGATTTGCAGGCGTCGTTCACCCAGCCGAGCGCGCAAACCGAACGCCTGGCCGAATTCAATCGTCAGGTACAAGCACTGATCGTCGGCACGCAATCGGACATCGCCAAACTGACCGAGCGTCAGGTCGAGGCGGGCACCCAGCAGGTGAATGAGTTCGTTGAGTCGATCAGCAAAAACGCCCCGGCGGGTTCCGAGCCTGTGGTTGCCGCGTTCAAGTCGGGTTTGGCGAATGCCGGCACCGTGTTCGAAAGCGCCCAGAAAGCCGTGAAACAGGCGTCTGATGTGGCGCAGAGCGGCTTCGACGCAGCGACGGCCGCCGCCGGCAAAGCCGCTCCAGAAGCGGCCGCCAAGGCGACCAGCGCTAACAAGTAAGTCAAATCAGGCCAGCGGCACCGATGGCGATGGGGTTATTCCCCATCGCCATTTTTTTTCGGCTCGTTATCGGCGGCAGGCTTGGCGCCGAACAGGCCGAACATGTTCTGGGTATTGAGGTACAGGGCCTTGGACTGATCAACGTATTGACGCATCAAGTCCTGCATCACCGGCGCCTGTTGGTGCATGAACGTGCTCCAGGCCTCGGTCGACTGGGCGCCGGTCTGGGACTGGATGTCGATCACGGTCTGGATGCTTTTATCCAGATAACTGCCGAGTACGCCTTGGTACGGGCCGTAGAACTGGATGATGCCCATCAGCATTTCGCTGCTGAAGATCGGCTCGCCGCCGCTTTCGGCTTCCAGGATGACTTGCAGCAGAATGCTGCGGGTCAAGTCCTCGCCACTTTTGGCATCGACCACCTGGAACGGGACTTTATCGACCACCAATTGACGAATGTCGGCCAGGGTCAAGTGACTGCTGGTGTGGGTGTCGTACAGGCGGCGATTGGGGTATTTCTTGATCAGGCGGGGTGTGTTCCGACTGTTATCTGTCATGCGGGGCATCTCGTGGGCGAGCCTGATTTGCAGGCATCTTAACCTTCTTTGTTGCCCTTGCGGCCGCCTTCGCGAGCAAGCCCGCTCCCACACTGGATCTGCAGCGCCCACAAGCCCCTGTGGGAGCGGGCTTGCTCGCGAAGAGGCCCGCCAGCACACCGAAGATTTCGATAGTTCCCACGCAGAGCGTGGGAACGATCATGTGGTGCTTACCAGATCGGCAGGCTGTAACTGACGATCAACCGATTCTCATCCAGATCACTGCCAAAGTTAGTCGAGCGCACGGTCGCATTGCGCCATTTCACGCCAACGTTCTTCAGCGGGCCACTCTGCACGACATAACCGATATCGGTATCGCGCTCCCACTCCTTTCCCTCAGGGCGATTGCCGCCCAGGTCAATGTTGTCGCCCGAGAGGTAACGGGTCATGAAGGTCAGCCCCGGCACGCCGATGGCCGCGAAGTTGTAGTCGTAGCGCGCCTGCCAGGACTTTTCGTCCTTGCTGGCGAAGTCGCCGATCTGCACGAAGTTCACCAGGAACGCATCGGTGCCGTTGATGTAGGCGAAACCGGTGTCACCGCTCATGCCCTGATAACCCAGACCCAGCGCATGCCCGCCGAGGGTGTAGGTGAACATCGCGCCGAGCGCCTTGTTATCGACGTTGCTGCCGCCATCGTGGGTGGAGCGGGCGAAGCGCAAATCACTCTTGAACGACTGGCCGGTGGTCACCGGCAACACGTAGGTCAGGTTGACCAGGTGCTGGCTGTACGCATTGTCGAGATGGCCATAGCTGTAGCCCGTGGCGAGGTTGCCGGTCCATTTGTAGTTGAGGCTGGCGAAGTCGAACTGATCGCTGGTGGCCTGGGGCGTGATGATGCCTTTGGCGCCGGTCTTGGTGATGCTCATGTCTTCGTAGTCGGAGGAATCGCGTTGGTTGACCTGTTTCAGGCGTCCACCGTCCATGGTCAGGCCTTCCACTTCCAGCGAGGTCAACTGACCGCCCTCGAACGTCTGCGGCAACAGCCGCGAATCGTTGGCCAGCACCGTTGGCAATTTCGGCAGCAAAGTGCCCAGCTTTAGCGTGGTTTTGGAGGCGCGGACCTTGGCGGTTAAGCCCAGCTCGCCATATTCATCCTGGGCGCCTTTGCTGGTAGTGCGATGGCGTTGCAGCAAGCCGGAGCCGGCGCGATCCGGGCTGGAGTCGAGTTTGACCCCGACCAAACCAATGGCATCGACACCGAAGCCGATCAACCCGTCAGTGAAGCCGGATTCGTAACGCAGCAGAAAACCCTGGGCCCATTCCTCTTGTTTGGATTGCGCGGCGTTGTCCTGGCGAAAATCGCGATTGAAGTAGAAGTTGCGCAGCTCAAGGCTGGCCTTGCTGTCCTTGATAAAGTCCGCCGAAGCGGGGGCCGAGAGGCCGATGACGCCACCGGCCAATAACAGTCGGGTAGCGAGCGTGCGGGTGTGACGGTCCATGGTGAAGCCCCTTTGTTTTTATTTTTTTGGAACAGCGATTCACACACCCTCGCCCGACAGGCGAGGGCTTATTCAGTAAAAAACGCGAACGCCCGAAGAGAGGAGCGGGGGCGCCGCGTGCGGTTCAATCGTTAGAACTGTTCGGCGCTCAGGCCATACAACGAGCCACTGCCGGCGCGAATGGATTGCTCCAGGCTGAGGATGCGTGGCAGCAGGCGTTCGATATAGAAATCCGCGGTGGCGATCTTCGCGCCATAAAACGCCGGGTCGTCACTGCGCTTTTTCTTCGCCACCTGGGCCATGCGCGCCCAGAGCCAGGCGTAGGCCACGTAGCCGAACAGGTGCAGGTATTCCACCGACGCGGCGCCGACTTCATTGCGGTTGGTCGCGGCCTGGTCTTGCAGCCAGTCGCTGAGGTTTTCCAGGCGCTGCACGGCGTCGAACAGTTGAACGGAGTAGGGCGCGTCGGGCTGATGGGCGAAGTGGCGGATTTCGCCGGTGAACTGGCGCAGCGCAACGCCGCTGTCGGCCAGCACTTTGCGCCCGAGCAGGTCCAGCGCCTGAATGCCGTTGGTGCCTTCGTAGATCTGCGCGATGCGCACGTCACGCACCAATTGTTCCTGGCCCCATTCGCGGATGTAGCCATGACCGCCGAACACTTGCTGGCCATGGATGCAGCTTTCCAGGCCGGTGTCGGTGAAAAACGCCTTGGCCACCGGGGTCAGCAGCGCCACCAGGGTTTGCGCGTTGTCCCGTTCCCGGGCGTCATCGGAAAACTTCGCCAGGTCCAGTTGCTGGCCGACGTAACTGGCGAACGCGCGGCCTCCCTCTGTCATGGCTTTCATGCTGAGCAACATGCGGCGCACGTCGGGGTGAACGATGATCGGGTCGGCGATCTGGTTCGGGGCCATGGCGCAGGTCGGGGAACGGCTCTGCACCCGTTCCCGCGCATAGTTCACCGCGCTCTGATACGACGCCTCTGCGCAGCCGATGCCCTGAATGCCGATGGACAGGCGTTCGTAATTCATCATGGTGAACATCGCCGCCAACCCTTTGTTGGCTTCACCCACCAGCCAACCGCTGGCGCCGTCGAAATTCATCACACAAGTGGCCGAGGCCTTGATGCCCATCTTGTGTTCGATCGAGCCGCAACTCACCGCGTTGGCATGGCCGAGGGAACCGTCGGCATTGACCAGCACTTTGGGCACCACAAACAGCGAAATGCCACGGGGACCGGCCGGCGCGTCCGGCAGTTTGGCCAGCACCAGGTGGATGATGTTGTCGGTCAGGTCCTGGTCGCCACCGGTGATGAAGATCTTGCTGCCACTGATGCTGAAGCTGCCATCGGCTTGAGGCTCGGCGCGGGTGCGGATCAGCCCCAGGTCGGTGCCGGCGTGGGCTTCGGTCAGGCACATGGAACCGGCCCAGCGGCCTTCATACATCGGCGGCAGGTAGATGCGTTTCAGTTCTTCGCTGGCGTGGGCATCCAGGGCCAGGCACGCGCCGGAGCTCAACGCCGAATACAGCGCAAAGCTGGAGTTGGCGCCGTAGAGCATTTCTTCGAACTGCACCGCGAGCATCTTCGGCATGCCCATGCCGCCGAACTCGGCGTTGCCGGACAAACCGACCCAGCCGCCTTCAATGTAAGTGGTGTAAGCCTGTTTGAAACCGATCGGCGTTGTGACCTGGCCGTAGACCCAGTGCGCGCCTTCTTCATCGCCACTGCGATTGAGTGGCGCAATCAGGTGCGAGGTGACTTTGGCCGCTTCCTCAAGAATGGCGTCGGCGGTGTCCGCATCGACGCTATCGGCCAGGGCCGGCAGACGCGCCCACAGGGCCGGGGCGTCGAACACTTCATGCAGCACGAAGCGCATGTCGCGCAGGGGAGCGTTGAATTCGGGCATAACGTGAACCTCTTTGGGACGGTGGGCACAGCGCCGCAACGGCGGGCCGTGCTTGCTCAATCAGTGACTGGAAGCGCTGGCGGCGCCGAGGCCGGTCTGGGCGCGAACGAACTGGTCGGCATAGGCATCGCGTTCCTTGTCGGCGCGCACGCTGCGGTCGAGCCGGGACACGACGACAATCACCAGAAACGCCAGCGGCATGGAGAACAGCGCAGGGTGGTCGTACGGGAAGATTGCGTGGGCATGGCCGAGCACGTTGACCCACACGGCCGGCGATAGAATCACCAGCACCAGCGCGCAGATCAGTCCGGCGAAACCGCCGAGGATCGCGCCTTTGGTGGTCAGGCCTTTCCAGTACATGGCCATGATCAGCACCGGGAAATTGGTCGACGCGGCGATGCCGAAGGTCAGGCCCACCAGGAACGCGACGTTCATCTTCTCGAACAGAATGCCCAGCAGAATCGCGATGATGCCCAGGCCTACGGTGGCCATGCGCGTGACGCGCATTTCCTCCTTCTCGCGGGCCTTGCCTTGCTTGAATACCGTGGCGTAGAGGTCATGGGAGATCGCCGACGCACCGGCCAGGGCCAGCCCGGAGACCACTGCCAGAATGGTGGCGAACGCCACCGCAGCAAGGAAACCGAAGAACAGGTTGCCGCCCACGGCTTTGGCCAAATGCATGGCGACCATGTTGCCGCCGCCGATCAAGGCGCCGCCGACTTCACCGTTGACGTAGTACTGCGGGTCGGTGCCGATGATGACCATCGCCGCGAAGCCCAGGGTGCAGACCACGAGGAAGAAGAACCCGATAAAACCGGTGGCATAGAACACCGACTTACGCGCTTCCTTGGCATTGGGCACGGTGAAGAAACGCATCAGGATGTGCGGCAGGCCGGCGATCCCGAATACCAGCCCGAGGGACATGGACGCGGTGTTGATCGGGTCGGCGAGCATTGCGCCGGGGCCCATGATGTTCCAGCCACTCGCGTGGGCCTCAACCGCTTTGGCGGCGAGGGTTTCGTAGCTGAAACCGAATTGCGACATGGCCATGACTGCCAAGGTCGTACCGCCGGCCAACAGCAATACAGCCTTGATGATCTGCACCCAGGTGGTGGCGATCATGCCGCCGAAGATCACGTACACCAGCATCAAAGCGCCGACGATCACCACGGCCACGGGGTAGTCGAGGCCGAACAGTAATTTGATCAACTGACCGGCGCCGACCATCTGCACGATCAGGTAGCAGCACACCACCGTCAGCGAACCGAACGCGGCGAAGATCCGCACTTTGTTCTGGTCCAGCCGATAGGAGACGATGTCGGCGAAGGTGTAGCGCCCCAGGTTGCGCAAGCGCTCGGCCATCAGGAACGTGATGATCGGCCAGCCGACAAAGAAGCCGATGGTGTAGATGAATCCGTCGTAACCCTTGGCAAACACCAGGCTCGACAATCCCAGCAGCGTGGCGGCGGACATGTAGTCACCGGCAATCGCCAGGCCGTTCTGGAACCCGGTGATGCCGCCGCCCGCCGTGTAGAAATCCGAGGTGGATTTGGTTTGCCGCGCGGCCCACCAGGTGATGCAGAGCGTGCCGAGCACGAACACGAAGAACATGCTGATCGCATTCAGGTTGAGCGGTTGTTTCTCCGCCGCGCCCGTCAGCGGCGCGGCGAGTACGACGCAGGACGACAGCAACCCTGCACCCGCAAGGAACAATTTTCTGAAAAGAGTCATCACTTGCTCTCCTCAAGAATCGCGGCGCCGAGTGCGTCGAAACGGGTATTGGCGCGGTAGACGTACCAGCCCGTCAGCAGCCAGGAAAAAATGATGATCGCCGCGCCCACCGGCATACCCAGGGTCAACATCCGGTTCTCGCCCAGCGGTGCGTGCAACCATTTAGGGGCAAACGCCACCACCAGCATGAACAGGTAATAGGTGCCGAGCACCGTGGCACTCAACGACCAGGCCAGGCGCGAGCGGCTGTTGACCAGTTGAAGGAATTTCGGATTGGTGCGAATCCGTTCGCAGCGCTGGGTGTCGGTTGAATGGATGTCGATCATCGGTAGCTCCACATTGTTTTTGTTGTCGGTGTGTGGGGGCAGGGCCGTGCAGCCGAATTGGGCGCGCACGAGCCCGAAACGGCAGGTCCGGGACCTGCCGCTTGGAAGCGTTAAACGTCGGTGAGGGTTAGAGGGCCTGGGCCCGGTCGCGCAACACGTACTTCTGGATCTTGCCCGTGGAGGTCTTCGGCAACAGGGTGAAGATCACCGTGCGCGGCACTTTGAACCCGGCCAGGTGTTCGCGGCAGAAACTGATGATGTCCGCCTCGCGCACGTCCGGGTGATCGGCCTTCAAGGTGATAAAGGCGCAGGGCGTTTCACCCCATTTTTCGTCGGGCCGGGCGACTACGGCGGCTTCCATCACGGCGGGATGGCGGTAGAGCACGCCTTCGAGTTCGATGGTGGAAATGTTCTCGCCGCCGGAAATGATGATGTCCTTGAGCCGATCCTTGATCTCGACGTAGCCGTCGGGATGACACACCGCCAGGTCACCGGTGTGAAACCAGCCGCCTTCAAAGGCTTCGGCGGTGGCAGTCGGATTTTTCAGGTAGCCCTTCATCACGGTGTTGCCACGCATGAAGATCTCGCCGATGGTCTTGCCGTCTCGCGGGGTTGGTTTCAGCGTGGTCGAGTCGCCGACCATCACGCCTTCGAGTGTCGGGTAACGCACGCCCTGGCGGGATTTGATCTGCGCGCGCTCATCGAGCGGCAATTCATCCCACTCGGCGTGCCAGGCACAGAGCGTCACCGGGCCGTAGGTTTCGGTCAGGCCATAGACGTGGGTGACTTTGATGCCCATTTCTTCCACGGCGCCGATCACCTTGGCTGGCGGCGCGGCACCGGCGACCATGGCATTCACCGGGTGATCGATGGCGGCCTTCGCCGAGTCCGGCATGTTGACCAGCGCGTTAAGCACAATTGGCGCGCCACACAGGTGCGTCACTTGGTGCTCGCGGATCAGCGTGAGGATTTTCTGCGGGTCGACCCGGCGCAGGAATACATGCACGCCGGCCAATGCGGTGATGGTCCACGGGTAGCACCAACCGTTGCAATGGAACATCGGCAGGGTCCAGAGGTACACCGGATGGTTGCCCATGGCCCAGGTCATCTGGTTGCCCAGTGCGTTCAGGTAGGCGCCGCGATGGTGATAGACCACGCCTTTCGGATTGCCGGTGGTGCCGGAGGTGTAGTTAAGCGAGATGGCTTGCCATTCGTTGTCCGGCCATTGCTAGGCGAACGTCGGATCGCCTTCGGCCAGCAGCGCTTCATAGTCCAGGTCGCTGACGGCCTGACCTTCGCCATATTCCGGGTCGTTGACGTCGATCACCAGCGGCGGGTGGTCGAGCATGCCAATCGCCGCGTGAATCACGCTGTGGAACTCGCGGTCGGTGATCAGCACCTTGGCTTCGCCATGTTGCAGCATGAACGCGATGGCTTCGGCGTCCAGGCGCACATTGAGCGGGTTGAGCACCGCACCAATCATCGGCACGCCGAAGTGCACTTCCAGCATCTCCGGGATGTTGGGCAGCATCACCGCAACGGTGTCGTCCTTGCCGATGCCACGACCGGCCAGGGCCGAAGCCAGGCGTCGGCAGCGGCTGTAGGTTTGCGCCCAGGTGCGGCGGATCGAACCGTGGATGACGGCGGGATAGTCGGGGTAAACGTGGGCGGTGCGCTCGAGGAAACTGAGCGGCGACAAGGCAATGTGATTGACAGCCGTAGGGCTAAGCCCTTGTTCGAAGATCGACATGACGGGTACTCGGTGGCTGATTGTTAGCTCTATGGCTGACCTTTCAGCGTAGCCGCTGAGGTCAACTTTTATGTCCGGTGTGCTTTATATAACAACCCACCTAAGATATGGAAGTACAACCTACGTTGTATAGTAGATGTACTATAGTTTATTCTTCGAGCACTAAATGAGTGCCGCCAAAGCTCACGGCCGGTATATCCTTGGTTTCCCCCACGCAGCGGACCCGTGATGACGCCTGACTCACCCTTGTTGAGCTTCGACCCACAGCCCAGTGTGCTGCTCGACACCCAAGGTCAGCCGCTGGAGTTGAATGCGGCGCTGCTGGCCTTGCTGGCGCAGCATCCGCACAGCTACGTACTGGGCTTTTTGCCGAGGAATCATCGGGACCTGGTGCGCGCCTGCCTGGAGCAGCAGCGCGCCATCGAAGGGGTCGAGGCCGAGTTCCAGGCGCAGATTCTGATCTGGACGTTTATCCCGGACCCGCAGAACAGCCGCGTGCTCGGCCGTTGCCATGTGGCGACCACGCAAGTATTGGCGGAGCGCGAAGCGGCCACGGCGCGGCGCCTGTATCGGCTGATCATCGAGAACACCACCGACCTGATTTCCCGGCATACCCCGGACGGGCGCTTTCTCGATGCGTCGCCAGCGTCCTGGACCTTGCTCGGTTATTGGCCCGAACAGTTGCGCGGGCAAATGGCCCAGGGCCTGTTCCACGGCCAGGACTTGGCCAACCTGGTGCAAACCGCCCGCGACGCCTTGGAGCAGGACGGTTATCACACGATGACCTACCGCATCCGCCATCGCGACGGGCATTACCTGTGGTTCGAAACCGCCAGTCGGGCGATTCGTGAAACCTACACCGGGGCCGTGGTGGAAGTGGTCTGCGTCTCCCGGGACATCACCGCCCGCGTGCAATCCGAAGAAAACCGGCGGCGCCTGGAAGATGAACTGGCACACACCGCGCGCCTGGTAACGCTGGGGGAACTGGCCTCAGGCATCGCCCACGAAATCAACCAGCCATTGGCCGCGGTGGTCAATTATGCCAACGCCAGCCAACGCTATTTGCAGGCGCTGGGCACCAATCCGCAAGCCGCCGAACGGGTGGCCCAGGGCCTGGAACGCATCACGTTGCACGCCACTCACGCTTCGGAAGTCATCCGCCGCCTGCGTGGTTTTCTGCGCAAGGGCCAGCGGCGCATGCAGGCCCTGAACGTCGCCGATGTCGCCCGTGGCGCCGTGCGCTTGTGTGCCTGGGAGGCGACTCAGTGCCACGTGACAATCGACGATCGGCTGCCGGATAATCTGCCGCCCGTTTATGCCGACCGGGTACAGCTGGAACAAGTGCTGCTCAATCTGTTGCGCAACGCCATCGACGCCAACCGGGAACAACATCCGGGCCGACCGTCACTGATCGTGATGGCGGCGGGGCAGGTCGGTGGCGCAACGGTGGAAATCAGCGTGCACGATCAGGGGCCGGGCGTCAGCGAATCGCAACTCGAGCAAATCTTCACCCCGTTCTATACCAGCAAGCCCGATGGCCTGGGCCTTGGCTTGTCCATGAGTCGCAGCATCATCGAAGGTTTCGGTGGCGAATTGCAGGCCCGTCGGCAACCGGTCGGGCTGCTGGTGTATTGCCGATTGCCGCTGGCCGGCCCAACAAAACAACAACAGGAATAACCCAATGGCAGCAGTGATGGAACACGTGGTGTATGTGGTCGACGATGATCAGGGCATGCTCGATTCGACGGTGTGGCTGCTGGAGTCGGTCGGTTTGAAAGCCTTGCCGTTCACCAGTGGCGTCGAGTTTCTTGATGCCTGCGATGCAAAGCTCAATGCCTGCGTGTTGCTGGATGTGCGCATGCCCGGAATGGGGGGCTTGAACGTGCAGGAAGCCATGCGCGAACGTGAACTGAAATTGCCGATCATTTTTGTCAGCGGCCACGCCGATGTGCCGATTGTGGTCCGTGCCTTCAAGGCCGGCGCCCATGACTTCATCGAAAAACCCTACAACGAACAACTGCTGCTCGACAGCGTGCAACAGGCCCTCAGCAACTGCGCGGTCAATCGCTCGGGCAATGTCGGCCACGAAGAATTGCAGGCCCGCCTGCAGACCCTGACACCCCGGGAACGCGATGTTTTGCTGCCATTGGTGCAGGGTTACACCACGCGGGAAATCGCCGAGCAATTGGGCGTCAGCGCCAAAACCGTCGACCTGTACCGTTCGCGGGTGATGAAACGCATGCAGGCCAGCACCTTGCCGGATCTGGTGGGGATGGCGATTGCGGCGGGGATGGTTGATCCACTGAAGCTGCGTTAAGCCAGACCGGACGTCCCGCCGACGTCCTGACTGCCCGGGCTTGAGCTAAATTGGAAGGTGTACCAGCCACTCACCACCCATAGTCGAGCGCGTCCTCTGTCAATTGCAGGGACCGGAGGAGGCGTCTTGAAACCCTTTCTGCCCAGGCCCAGCGCTTCAACGTTGAACATGTTGCGTGAAGGCTGCCTGCAACGCCGCGATGCCGTGCCACAACCGCTGACGGAAAAAGCGGTCATCCCCGGCATCCCCAATGCGCGCTATTGGCTGGATCACGACCTCACGCCCTTCATCCGGGATGCAAGTGAGGCCAACGTGCGAGAGTACGCGGCGTTCTCAAGTATCGATGAGCCGAATGAGATGCTGCCGCTGGCCGATATGCTGGCGGTTTCCGGCGGTGGCGATGCCGGCACCTTCGCGGCGGGCATCATTGCGGGATGGACGCTGAATGGCACCCGGCCGGTGTTCAAGGTCGTCACCGGCATCAGCGCGGGGGCATTGGTCGCGCCGTTCGCTTATCTGGGGCCCGAGTACGACGCTGTGATCCTGCGGATTTGCAAGGGCATCGGCCCCAAAGACGTGTTCCATTCGCGAAACGTGCTGACCCGCCTGGCCAGCGACGGCATCGCGGACAGCAAGCCATTGTCGCGCCTGATTGCCAAGTACGTCACCGCGGAGGTGTTGGCGGCCATCGCCGGGGAATATGCCAAGGGACGCATGCTGATGATCGGCACCACCGACCTGGATTCAGGGCGGCCGGTCACCTGGAACATGGGCGCCATCGCCTCCAGCGACGCACCGGGCGCGCTTCAGCTGTTTCGCAACATCATGGTCGCGTCGATGAGCATTCCCGGCGCCGTGTCACCGGTCATGATCGATGTAGAGGTGGACGGCCAGCAATTCCAGGAAATGCACGTGGACGGCGGCGTGCTCACGCAAGTATTCCTTTACCCGCCGGCCACCGTCATGGAACTGAGCAAAATCCCCGGTGCGCGCCTGCGTCGGGAACGGCATTTCTACGTCATTCGCAATGGCAAACTGGAACCGCAGTGGTCCGGCACCAAGCGCCGTACCTTGAGCATCGGCGGTCGAGCCATCAGCACCTTGATCCAGACCCAGGGCATCAGCGACCTCGACCGTATCTACCGCATTGCTCAGCAGGACAGGGCGGATTTCAACCTGGCGTACATCGGCGCGGATTTTCTCTGCTCGCGCAATCGCAAGTTTGATGGCGAGTACATGAAGCGTCTGTTCGAGTACGCCTTTGAGCTCAGCGCGAAAGGCTACCCGTGGCATAAATCGCCAAACAGCTAAGCGAGCGCCTGTTTGTCAAAACAAGACACCAGAAAACCCATCACCGCCTGGACCGCCGGGGTGTGCCGGATGTCGTTGTGCACCACCAGCCACACATCCCGGGTCAGGTCCGCGCCCACGGACGGCATCGCTTGCAGACCGTAGCGTTCACCCAGGAAGTAGGGCAATGCCGCAACACCGGCGCCGGACTGGACGGCGGTGGCCTGGATATTCAAATCATTGCTGCGCAACAGGATCGGGCGATCCCCGGCTTGCTGCTTCAACCAGGCCCGTTGCGGAGATTGCTCCATGGTTTCGTCGTAGGCGATGAAAGCCAGGTCTTGCGCGGCGGTCGCGGCTAAATAGTCCGCCGCGCCGTACAGGTGAAACGGAAGTGTCGCGACCTTGCGGGCCACCAGGTCCGGTTCCTTGGGGCGGCTCAGGCGCACGGCAATGTCGGCTTCACGCCGGGACAACGACGCGCTGCCCAGACTGCCAATTAACTGCAAGGACAGTTGCGGATAGTTCGTTCGCAACTCATTGAGGTGCGGCGCTATCAGCGCGCAGGCCAGGGCAGGCGGGGCGCTGACCGTGACTTCGCCGACGTAGTTGTCCTGTCCGGCCAACGCGGTGCGCTGTACCGCGAAGGACTCGCTTTCCATGCGTCTTCCCAATTGGGCAATGCGTTCGCCGTCCTCGGTGATGACATACGCGCGCGGGCGCCGGTCCACCAACTTGAGGTTGAGCGAACTCTCCAGTGCGCTGATGCGCCGCGCCACCGTGGCGTGATCGACTTTTAGCGCTCGCGCCGCTCCCGATAGCGATTGTTCGTGGGCGAAGACAATGAAGTAGCGCAGATCCTCCCAATCGAACATGGGCGTTTTCTCACATTAAAGGTGAAGGAATGGGGAATTTTGCCCCATCGGCAAGCCTGCAAGAATCCTTCAAAACCTGATGATCAGGTTTGAACGTTCATCGCACGCTTTACCGAGGAAACCACCATGTCTAAATCAACGCCGCTCGCGTACGCGGGTATTGTCGGTGCCACGTTTTTCTGGGGCACCAACTTCAATGCCGGCGCGTACATCATCAAGAGCATGGCACCGATCAGCGCGTCCATTGAGCGCTTCGCTATCTCGACCCTGTTGCTCGTGCTGATTTTCAGTCTGGCTGGAAAGCTGCGGCTCGGCACGCTGAAAAATAACCTGCCGGCCTTTATCGGTTTGGGCCTGCTCGGGTTTACAGCGTTCAGCCTCGCGACTTTCTTTGGCCTGCAAACCACCACGCCGATTAATGGCGCGCTGATCCTGGCGACCACGCCGCTGTGGACCATGATCTTCGCCGTGCTGCTGGAAGGCGAACGCATTGATCGCGGCCGAGCCGTTGGCCTGATATTGGGCCTGTTGGGCGTCGGCCTGGTGATCACCCGCGGGGATATCCAGGTGCTGCTCGGGCTGAAAGTGGCCAGCGGTGACGCGATGATCCTGGCCGGCAGCATGGCCTGGGCAGCGAACATGGTCGGCACCCGGCGCTTCGTCAAAGACTCCACACCGCTGGAAACCACGACGTTTTCCATGTTGTTTGGGGTCATCGGGTTGATCGTGCTGGGCTTCATTTATGAAGATCCGCTGGCCGACATCCGCAACGCGTCGCCGGCCATTCATGGCGCGGTGATCTACCTGGCGGTCTTTGGTTCGTTGATTGCGTACTTGCTGTGGTTCAAAGGCATCCATGCCATTGGCGCCGCGCGGACTTCGATCTTCTTCAACCTGGCGCCGGTATTCACCATGCTGGTGTCGTCGGTCCTGGGTGTGTTGCCCAATGTCTGGCAACTGCTCGGTGCGGCTGGCGTCATCCTGGGGGTGGTGTTCGCGTCGGGCCTGGTCTTCAGCCCGGCTCAACCCAAGCCGATCATGTCCCGGTGAACTTCCAGGGCATTGCGCTCGACCCAGTTGTGCGCGAGCAAGCCGTCCGGGCGCACTTCCCAGACGGCGGTGCCGAGCATTTCGAAAGGGCTGTTGCAGGAACGGCCACCGATGAATCCCTGGTTTTTACCGGTGAGCTTCCAGCGGGAAGCGACGCGAGTGCCTTGGGCATTCTGGAAGGTCTCGATGGCGCCGAATTCGAAGTCTTCGATGGTCGAGAGGAAGGCGCCAATCCAGCGAATGAAAGCGTCCCGGCCAACAATATCGACACCGCCGGACGTGATCACAAAGTCTTCGGCAACGAAGCGCGCGGCGGCTTGCGGGTCTTTGGCCTGCCACACTTCGCGCCAGAAGCTTTCAACGATTTTTACGGCTGTTCTATCGGTCATTTCAAACACCTCGTTTCAGATTGAACACGATGTTCGGTGCTTGCTATCCAGAACTCAAACGCATAAATCTAATGGCATCCAGTTGAAAGGCGAATTGAACATGCAAGCCAGTGACCTTGAAATCGACCTGCTGCGGGCGTTTATCGCGGTGGCGGAGACAGGCAGTTTCACGGCAGCGGCAGAGATGATTGCGCGATCGCAATCGGCGGTCAGCCAGAAGATTATTCGTCTGGAAGACATCCTCGGTTTGCGTGTATTCGAACGTACCAGCCGCACGCTGACCCTGACGCCCGACGGTGAACGACTGCTGGTAGGTGCGCGTAAGTTGATGGTGCATTTCGATACCTTCATCCGCGAGATCAAGGCGCCCGCCACGGTGAATCTGCTACGGCTTGGGATCTCTGAAAACCTGGTGCTCACTCAACTGCCCACGTTGTTATCGCGCTTCTGCAAGGCGTACCCCGAGATTCAACTGGAACTCACCACCGGCCTGAGCCACGACCTGTTGGCCGACCACGAAGCCGGGTTGCTGGACGTGGTGATTGCCAAGCAAAAAGCCAATGCCACCGCACAACGGGGGCGCGTTATCTGGCGCGAGCCTTTGGTGTGGATCGCCGCGCAGGACTTCGACATGCAAGCCTCCAAACCCGTGCGCCTGGTGATGATGCGACCGCCGTGCGCGTACCGGGCGATCATGATCGAGGCGCTGGCGTCCGTCCGAAGGGAGTGGGTGTCGGCGTGTCTTGCCAGCAATTTGATGGGGGTTCAGGCCGCCGTTGCCGGTGGGCTGGGCATCACTGCGCTGGGCACGTCGTTCCTGCAGGAAGGGATGCGGATTCTGGAACCGTCGGAGAAGCTGCCCACCTTACCCAGCACCGAAGTGGCGGTGATTGGTGATGACGTGCGCACTCAACATCTGGTCCAGCCCTTGGTGTCGTTGCTGACCGAAGGGCTGATGTCGGGTGCTCGGCTGACCTGAGTATTACCGGGGCAGGCCAGCGCTACACAGTTCTCCCGTGGCACGAATCAGCGCCAGCTCATGCAGTTTGTCTTTAGCCAGGCTACCGCGTGCCTTGGCAATCCAGCTCGCGCAATGTGGGTCGTTTCGATAGGGCGCGAAGTCGGCGTATTGCTGTAACAGACGGTTTTGCAGTTCGTCCAGGTGTGGGCGAATCTGTTTGGCGAGGTCCGGGCGCGGGGTGTCCGGTGCCTTGCCGGCGGCTTGCCATTTGGCCAGCAGGCCGTACTGCACCAGTTTGTTGGCTTCCATCTGCGCCGCGAGTAACTGGCCGACGTCGTCCGGGTCCAGTTTGCGGTCGGTGGCCAGTTGCCGGACGTTGGCAATCACTTGCGCTTCGCGCGGGCTGTCCTGGATCGGTTTGCCGCTGTCCCATTTGGTCAGGGCCACGAGGTCTCCGATGTTCAGGCGTTCATTCAGAGTCACGAGTAGCGGTTGCAAAGCCTCGGGTGGCGAGGAGGGCGCACTCGCCTGGGCGTTGAGGACGGCCAGGCCGAGGGCGGCGCAGCAAAGCAGTTGAAACTTAGGTTTAACGCTCATTAATGGGGTTCCGGGGACGCGATTAGAGGTCGACCACTACTTTACCGATTGTCTGCCCGGCGGCAACGATGGCGTGGGCGTCATTCACGTTTTCCAGGCTGAAGCGTCGCTCATCCAGCAGCACTCGCAGTTGTCCGGCTTCAGCCATGCGCGTGGCTTCGGCGAGGATTTCGCCGTGGTGTTGGCGTCCTTTGCCGGTAATCAATGGCAGCAGAGTGAAGACGCCGGAATAGGTCGCGCCCCGGAACGACAGCGGTGCGAGTTTGTGTTCGCCCCAGCCCAGGCAACTGACGACGTGGCCGGTGTACAGCTTCAACACGCTGAACGAGGCGTCGAGTGTCGCGCCGCCGACGGTGTCGTACACGATGTCGAAACCCTCGCCGTCGGTGTATTGCGCAAGGTAATCGGCAGGTGCCTGACGATGGTAATCAATCGCCGTGGCGCCGAAGCTTTCGATGATGGCCAGGCTTTTGGCGCTGCCGGTGGCGAAAACGTCAGCACCGCGCGCCTTGGCGATTTGTACCGCGATATGCCCGACGCCACCGGCGCCACCTTGCACCAATACCTTCTGGCCGGCCCGAACATTGGCCCGATCCGCCAAGCCTTCCCACGCCGTGATGAAGATCAGCGGCAGCGCGGCGGCTTCGCGCATGCTCAGGTTACGCGGCTTGTGTGCCAGCAAGTCGGCATCGACGGCGATGAATTGCGCCAGCGAACCCTGATTGCCGCCAATCCCGCCGGCCATGCCGTAGACCTCATCACCGATGTTGAAGGCGCTGACGTCGGGGCTTACCGCTACGACAACTCCCGCCAGATCCATGCCCAACACCGCCGGCAAAGGCTGCCGCGCATGGCCGCCCTGGCCGCTGCTGATCTTAGTGTCCAACGGGTTCACGCCACTGGCGATGATGTTGACCAACACCTGGCCAGCCTTGAGTTCAGGCAATGGCAGGTTTTGCACTTGCAGTGCGGCGCCTGCGGTTACTGCAAGGGCGGCGCGCATGGTGGTCTGGTTCATGGGTAACTCCTGATGACGATTGGGGTGATGGCCACAGTTTCACCCGCTGCATGGATTCCGATAAGACGCTAAATACCTATAGTATTCATTCCAAATCATCGCCAAGTGGGCAGCCATGGATACGTTAGAAGCGATGTCGATGTTCATGCGAGTGGTGGAGCGGGGCAGCTTCTCTGCCGTTGCTCGGGAGCTCGGCCTCAGTCAGCCGACGATCAGCAAGCAGATCGGCGCGCTGGAAAAACGCTTGGGCGGCCAACTGTTTGCCCGTAGTACGCGCAACCTGAGCCTGACCGACGAAGGTCAGCGCTATTACGAGCATTGCCGGCAGATTCTCGCGGCGGTGGACAACGCCGAACACAGTTTCCAGACCGGCCAGGAGCGGGTGGCCGGGCCGTTGCGCATCGGGTCTTCAGGCAGTTTCGGGCGGATACAAATTGCGCCTCGGTTGCACGGATTTCTCCAGCAACATCCGGAAGTGACCATCGATTTGCAGCTGAGCGACGAAAACGTCGATCTGGTCAGCGAGGGGATTGATGTCGCGGTGCGAATTGGTGGCCTGAAGGACAGTAGCCTGATCGCCAGACAAATCGGCCTGACCAGGCGCCGGGTTTTCGCGGCTCCGGCTTATCTCGAACAGCATGGCGTGCCTGCGACGCCGGACGATCTGAGCGCTCACAACTGCCTGGTCTTCAATCAACTGGAGCATTTCGACAACTGGGGTTTCGAGCACGACGGCCAATGGCGCACCGTGCAGGTCAAGGGCAATGTGCGCAGCAACAACAGCGAATCGATTCGGCAGATGGTCCTGAGTGGCCTGGGCCTGTCACTGTCGCCCTCATGGTTGTTTCGCGAGGACCTGCAGGCCGGGCGGGTGGTGGCGGTGCTGGACGGCTACATGCCGTCGTCCCTGCCGATCCATGCCGTTTCACCGCCGGATCGTCGGCAATCAGCGCGGGTGCGGGCGTTTACTGATTATTTGCGTGATGCGTTTGCGCTGGATAATGACGTTTGTATCGGTTGAGCTAGCGGCCAGCCACTTCATGAATCACGTCTATCAGCGCACGCAGCCCGGCGGGCAAGTGCCGATGGCCGGAGTAGTAAAGGGAAAGCCCGGGAGCCGGCATGGTCCATGGCTGCAATACCTTGGTCAGACGTCCGCTGGCCAAGTCATCCGTGACGTACCACTCGGGCAACTGCGCGAGCCCCAAGCCTTGCCTCGCGGCCTCCAGCATCAGGAGGGGACTGTCCAGAACCAAGGGGCCCAGTACTTCAACCTTCAACATCTTGTCTTCGCGCATGAACTCCCACGGGGAGGCAACCCCGCTGGGAAGCCGGGCGCGGATACAGGTGTGCGCGGCAAGGTCATCGGGTGTGTCTGGGGCGGGATGCTGGTTCAAGTAGTCAGCCGAAGCCACTACGACCATTGAAATGTTTTCACTGATGGGCACGCGGATCATGTCCTGCGGCACCCGTGAACTCGCACGCAGGCCGGCATCGAAACCCTCGGCAATAATGTCCACCATTCGCCCGTCAGTCGCGATGTCTACGGTCATGCCGGGATAGCGACTCAGGAACGTCAACAGGATGGGTTGGAAAATCATCAGCGCCGCACCAAGGGAACTGTTGATGCGCAAGGTGCCGGTAGGCAGGGCATTGTGTTCCAGCAGGGTGGCCATCGCCGCTTGAATAGTGGCGACCGATGGGCCGATCTGATTCACAAAGGTTTGGCCAGCCTCGGTCAACGAGACGCTGCGGGTGGTGCGGTGAAACAGTCGCACGCCCAGCCGGGCCTCCAGGCCGGCCACCGCATTGCTGACGGCGGTGGTCGACATCTCCAGTTCTACCGCTGCCGCGCGGAAGCCGTTGCGCCTGGCCACGGCCAGCACGACTTCCAGTTCAGTCAGGCCACTTTTATACATTGTCCCGGTTTCCGAAATAACTCGTCCGGGTTTGATCATATTCTTAAAACAGTAGCGAGACCTTAGATTGTGCAGACCTATTCAGGGCACCGTAAGGACTCTCCATCATGTGGCACATCAATCAGGCTTATATCGACGGCAAGTTTGTTCCGGTGCAGGGACGGGAGATCCTGGAATGCATCAATCCGACGACCGAAGCGGTCATAGGCACCGTCACACTGGCCAATCGTGACGATGCGAAACGGGCGATTGCGGCGGCCCGACGTGCTCAGGTCACGATGGGGCGCACCACCAAAGCTGAACGGATCGACATGCTCAAACGCCTTCAGGCAGCCGTGCTGGCCAGCACCGAGCAGATACGCGACACCGCCATCGAGGAATACGGCGCGCCGTTTGCCCGGGCCCAATGGGTTAGCCAATATGCGTCGCAGTGTTTCGCCAACGCAGCGCAAACACTGGCGGCCTACGAGCTGGTTCGCCCGATGGGCGCGGCGAAAGTGTTTATGGAACCCGTCGGCGTTGCGGGCCTGATTGCCCCCTGGAACAGCACCGCCGGCACGATTTGCAGCAAACTGGCCTCCGCGATTGCCGCCGGTTGTGCATCGGTCATCAAGCCCAGTGAGTTGAGTCCCCGGCAGGCCCACACGCTGGCCCAAGCCCTCGACCGTGCAGGTTTGCCGGACGGTGTTTTCAATATCCTGCTGGGGCGGGGAAGCGATGTGGGCGACGAAATCAGCACCAGCCGCCACATTGCCAAAATCTCATTCACGGGCTCGACACCGACAGGCAAGCTGATTGCTCACGCCAGCGTCGAGACCATGAAACGGGTGAGCCTGGCGCTCACGGGGAAATCCGCCGCTATCGTCCTCGATGACGCCGACTTCGACACGGCCATTCCCCTGGCACTGAGTGCCGCGTTCATGAACAACGGCCAGGCCTGCGTCGCCGGTACGCGCTTGTTGGTGCCGCGTGGGCGTTTGCAGGAAGTCATCGAGCGGGTCAAGCCGTTAGTGGCTGCGATGGTCGTGGGAAATCCTCAAGACCCGGCCACTGTTATCGGGCCACTGGTCAGCAGGGCCCAATACGACCGGGTGCAAGGTTTCATCCGGCGCGGCCATGAGCAAGGCGCGACACTGATTGCAGGTGGTGAGGGCCGGCCCTTCGGGCTGGAAAAGGGTTACTTCGTGCAGCCGACGGTATTTGCCGACGTTGACAACGACATGGACATCGCGCGTGAAGAGATTTTCGGCCCGGTGCTGTCAATCCTTGCTTATGACAGCGAGGCCCACGCCATAGAAATCGCCAACGCCTCGATTTACGGTTTACAGGCGTATGTGTTTTCGCAGCGGCAGGAACGCGCGAATGGCATCGCGTCCCGATTAGAGGCCGGCACCGTGCTGATCAACAGAATTGCACCGGATCTTCTCGCCCCGTTCGGTGGCGTCAAGCAGTCCGGGATCGGCCGGGAATTCGGCATTCTGGGGCTGGAGGCATTCCTGGAAGCAAAGACGGTTGCATCGCAATAAGGGCTGCCGGTAGCAAAATCAGCCAATCGGCTCCGCCGTACAACTCATCGCCCCGGAGCCCGGTTTCTGGAAAAGGACTCCGTTGTCGGTTTGCCAGAAGCTGTAGTCGCCCTGGCGATCCTTGCCGGTGTAGCGTGTGCCCGAATCGCTCGGCACCTGGTTCAGAGTGATCGAGGCGTTCGCCCATTTCAGGTACACGGCACCGGGTTGCGTGAGATAGAACGTGGCGGCCACCAAAGCGTTCAACCCAGTACAGCGAAACGCCAGCGGACCTTCGGTGAGACGGTCGGGATCCTTGGTTCTGACAATGGCCGAACCCTGGCGTAGCTGGTGGGCGCGCTCGGCATAACTGCGGATCACGCACGCCTTGGGCTCCGGATCGGTGCCGCACTGATTGCGCGCGTCCATCCAGAATCGCTGGTCGATCACGATTTTGTCCGGGCGCGGCACTGCACGTTCATCAGTGAGCGCCAGGCGATAGAGGCGCATCAGTTCGATATCCATCTGCTTCAATTGCGGATCGCGGCAGATCAGCTTCTCGACGGAGGCCTTTGCCTGGGTGCAATCGAAAGTGGTCTTGATCGGCGAAGGGGGTTCGGCACTGGGGTTCGCTGCCGCACAAACGTTGGCGGCGAACAGGCAGGTGAAAAGGGCCGTGACCGTTTTCATGGTGGCTTTACCCGGATCGTTGACTGAAGAGGACTATAACCTCAAGCGGATAGAGTTCCACTCCGATACGTAGTTGTCGTCTGTCATATCCGAAAGACTGGCGTCGAAGGCAAATCAATTCGCGCGCCTTGCGTAACACGTACGAGCTCTTTGCGTAGAAACAGTCGGGGTTGATTTTGAGCCGTGAAGCCGACAATGGAATCCACAGTGGGTGGGTTGATTTTCATTTGGCACGTTCGCTGTTATTGGGCTTTGTTGTTTTGTCAGCGTTGTGCGATGTGGCGTCGGTAGTGTCCGTTTTGCACTCAAGCCATAGCCCTGGCATACCCGTTGAATCCGCTTATCAGTCCGATAAATAGCAGAGAGCATCTGTTTCGCCCCTCGTGTTGTGCCGAGCCGGGACCAAGGACAGACTACGCTTCAGGCATCCATGGTGAGGGAATGGATATGCGCCTGATCACCCTGCTTATATTGCTGTGCATTGCCGGGTGCACCCAAGATGTTGCCGAGCTCACTCTGCCGACTACTCAGAACACCAAACTTAAGGTGCCGAAACTTACTTACCTGGGAGTAGGCGGATGGTTAGTGCAATGGAGAGACGAAGCCCTGTTGTTTGCTCCCTCGTTCAGTAACCCGTCGTTTCCGCCCATTCTGGTTTCGCCAGATCATGAAAGGATTGATCGGTACATGCCAGAGGCGTCCGACGTGACGGTCCTGCTTATTGGCCACTCCCACTACGATCACCTGTTGGATGTTCCTTGGGTAATGCACAAGTACACCCCTCAAGCCAAAGCCTACGGCCCTGAGACAGCCGGCCACATTCTGGCGGCTGCCCGGCCGCGATTTAACTTTGAAAATGTTGAGCCAGTGATGGCGCAAGTGACCTGTGATGAAGATGGAGAAACACACTGCAACGCGGCAAAGACCGGGACATGGATAAACTCCGGGCCTTTCCGCTTCATGCCCATCGAAAGCAAACACGCCCCGCATATCCTCGGCATTGATTTACTTCCGGGCGCTTATTGCCAAGATCTGTCTACATTCCCCAGAACGGTGTGGGGGTGGAAAGAGGGCACAACACTCGCATGGCTTGTGGACTTGGTCGACGACACCGGAAAAACGGTCTATCGCATCCACTATCAGGATTCAGCCAGTAACCCTCCCATGGGGTTTCCTCCAATCTCGGTAGACACAAAGCGCGTTGACGTTGAAATCCTCGCTGCGGCGTCATGGAGCCAGGTCAATCAATACCCTTCGGCATTGCTGAAGGTGACCAAACCGCGATTGCTTGCACTAGGGCACTGGGAGGATTTTTTTGGAAACGATCCGTACAAACCTGAAGTTTCGAGCCTGCAAAAGGAACCGGAGTTGATCAAGAAGATCTGCGAAACCAATCCTCAACTACCGGTTGTCATGCCATATCCGCTTACGGATGTCCCGTTTCCTCCGCCCGATTCAACCGGACATAGTGAGCCGGAAGGGAAGTGTGGAAGTATCTGAATCTTCGGCGGGCCCTTGGGTGATCCCGTGCTGGCAGAGTATCCAGACAGCAACCATTAAACGGGCTAGAGCTTGGCGAGTAGCTTACTCAACTCCCGTTTCGCCGCTTCACCCGAATGCGCACGTTCAAGTAACCCTCGGGTCATGGTTTTGTACATGGCCACCGCTTCGGGCGAGGAGGTCACCGTGGCGATGCCAGTGTGGATGTTCGGCAGTTCGCCAAGGCGATAGGGGCTGACCGCGACGTAGCTGGTATGGGCTTGTTCGAAGATCTGGAACGTCGCGCTGGGCAGGGTTTCGTCGATCAGGTAGATCGTGAACCGCGAGCCTTCGCTGCCGATCTTGTCGATCAGGTTTTCAATTTCGCGGCGGGCCAGGAGCGAGCGTTCCATCCTCACGCTCGGCGGCAAGTCGAGGCGTCCGACCAGGCCGATGTGCAGGTAGCGTTCGATCTGGCGCAGGCTGATGATCGATTGCACTTCGAATTTCTGCTTGGAAAACGTCGCTTTCCGCTCGTTGAGAATCTCCAGAATCTGCGTTTGCATCGCTTCCTGGCTGGCGGTGAAGTCCTTCGGCCGGGCTTCGTCGAGCATGGTCTTGAACAGTTCGGTGTAGGCGGGCGACGTCAGCAGGTAGGAGAAGGGATCGAAGTACGACTGGATGCTGATTGAGCGCGCTTCCAGTTGGCGCATGCGTTCGAAGTAACCCAGGGCATTGTCGAAATACTCGGTGTCGGACCCCAGCAGGCTGGTCAACGAAACCTTGAGCAATTGCGCGAGGCGTTCCAGGGTCTCGAGCTTGACGATTTTGCCCAGTTCCAGGCGATACACCGCCGCCCGGGAGATATCGAGTTTTTCGGCCACCTGATCGGCGTTCAATTGGCGACCGATGCGGTAGGCCCGAAGGCGTTCACCGATGGCCTGGTAGTCGATTTGGTTCACTGCAACTCCGAAACGCTGATGTCCGTGGGGTGAAGAGTGTTGCTCCATTCTTTCCCGAGTCGAGAACGCGCACCGTTGAGGCGACTCGATCGAGGAAATGGTTGACCTCGTTGTGACTTCACTGTATCAATATTTAGACAGAAAATATTCTGTCGTCTAAAAAATACAAAAATGGTGCGGCCATGTCCATGTATATCCCACCCCAGGTCCCCGTGCCGAGTCTGTCTCCGGGATGACGGGCGGCAGTCACGTCCTCCGATATTGAACAAACGCTGTTGAATCCGGTCGCTCCCGCCCAGGGCGGCGCGATCTCTCATGCCCTGAAACCTATAAAAATAAGGAACACTCCGATGGGACATTCACCTGTTGCATCTCCGCTGCTGGCGCTGTCACTGGCCGTCCTGGCACCTTGCGCACTGGCGGCGCCGGGGTTCAGCGACACCTTGATCGGCTATCGCTACAGCGAGCATTACACCGACCCGGGCAAAACCAAGGATGTGGCCAAGAACATCCTGCAAATCACCCACGTCAGCAGCTACCGGCTGGGGCAGAATTTCATCAACCTCGACGTGTTCAAGTCCGACCGCAATGACCCGGCCAAGGGCGGCGGCACCGGTGCCACCGAGTTTTACCTGACCTATCGCAACCAGTTGCAGTACGGCAAGTTCTTCGACAAGCCGCTGGCGTTCGGCCCGGTCAAGGACGTCGCGCTGACTGCAGGGTTCGACTACAACACCAAGAACAACGAGTTCGCCTCGGAAAAGCGCCTGTTGGTGCTCGGCCCGACGCTCAAGTTCGCCTTGCCCGCCGGGTTCCTCGATGCCAGCGTGCTCTACGCTCGGGAGTGGAACCACTGTGGCCTGGACGTGTGCAGCAAACCGGGCAACCACACCGACCTGCTGTTCGACCCGTTCTTCCAGTTCAACCTCACCTGGGGCGTGCCATTCACGGCGGGCCCGCTGCCGCTCAAGTTCCAGGGTTACTACACCTTCAGCAGCAAGAAGGGCGACGACTATCAAAACAAGCCCACCGGCGCCGAGCAGTTGATGCGCACTTCGTTAATGCTGGATGTCGGCCAGATGGTCTGGGGCGAGAAAAACGTGTTTTGGGTCGGCCCGGGCTACGAGTACTGGCGCAACAAGTTCGGCAACGAAAAGGGGCCAGGCACGGATGTCGATGCGTTATCCATCAATCTGGAGTGGCACCTGTAGACCGGCGATCCTGATTTTTCGTCTGCGCTGTATCAATAATTAGACAAGCTGTCTCATTTGTTCGTAGACTCAGCCCATCGCCCAGGCGAGAAGGACGGCGCTGTTTCCTTCCAGGGATGAGTCCGGTGGTGAAGCCCGATCACGGCCACCACCTCAACCCGTGATAACAATAAGAGGTAAAGATTGTGAAGACTCACCACGACTCAAGCGCCGCCAAGGCGGACGCATCACCGCGCAAGGCGTTGATCGCCAGCGTGACCGGTTATGCCATGGACGGGTTCGACCTGTTGATCCTCGGTTTCATGTTGCCGGCCATCACCCTCGGCCTGGGACTGACCACCTCCGAAGCCGGTTCGCTGGTGACCTGGACCTTGCTCGGCGCCGTCGCCGGTGGCCTGGTGTTCGGCCAGCTCAGCGACTGCTATGGCCGGGTCAAGATGCTCAGCGTGTGCATCCTGGTGTTTTCGGTGTTCACCGGTTTATGTGCGTTGGCCCAGGGTTACTGGGATCTTCTGACCTACCGCACCCTCGCCGGGTTTGGCCTGGGCGGCGAGTTCGGCATCGGCATGGCGCTGATCGCCGAGACCTGGCCGGCCAACAAGCGCAATCGCGCTTCGTCCTACGTCGGCATGGGCTGGCAGGCGGGGGTTTTGGCGGCTGCGCTGTTGACGCCGTTGTTGTTACCGCATATCGGTTGGCGCGGGATGTTCCTGGTCGGGCTGGTGCCGGCGCTGTTGTCCTTCGTGATCCGCCACACCATGGGTGAGCCGGAAGAGTTCATCAAAGCCTCGGTCAATCCGATCTCTTTTACGCAGCGCTTCGGCCAACTGTTCAAGGATGTGCCGACCACCAAGGCGAGCATCGGCGTGATGGTGCTGACTTCAGTGCAGAACTTCGGTTACTACGGAATCATGATCTGGATGCCCAGTTACCTGTCGCGCCAGTTCGGTTTCTCGCTGACCGCGTCCGGCACCTGGACCGCCGCGACAGTGGTGGGGATGGCTTTCGGGATCTGGCTGTTCGGGCAACTGGCCGACCGCTTCGGTCGCTGGCGGATCTTTTTGCTGTACCAGGCTAGCGCGGCGGTCATGGTGCTGATCTACGCCAACCTGACGGACCCGATCAGCATGCTGTTTGCTGGCGTGGTGATGGGCATCTTCGTCAACGGCATGATTGGCGGCTACGGTGCGCTGATCTCCGATCTCTATCCGTCCCAGGTCCGGGCCACGGCGCAGAACGTGCTGTTTAACGTCGGCCGTGGTGTCGGTGGTTTCGGGCCGCTGGTGGTGGGCGCCATTGCCCTGGCGTATTCGTTCTCGGCGGCGATCATGCTGCTGGCGTCGATTTACCTGCTGGCCATGGCCGCCACGCTGTTCCTGTTGCCGCGCAGCCAGGGCTACAGCGGTGAAGCGCCGTTGGCGAGC
This sequence comes from Pseudomonas sp. NPDC096950, assembly GCF_044762525.1. Classification (NCBI taxonomy): domain Bacteria; kingdom Pseudomonadati; phylum Pseudomonadota; class Gammaproteobacteria; order Pseudomonadales; family Pseudomonadaceae; genus Pseudomonas; species Pseudomonas sp. NPDC096950. The sequence goes on from NZ_JBIWEL010000010.1 coordinate 158,833, forward strand.
CCTCTCGAAGCACAACCGAAGTAAGGCGGCAGTCGGCGTTGTTAATGCCAAAAAAGTATTGCGCAAACCGTATCAAAAATTAGACAAACGTTTTTTGATGTCGTAGAGTCAAGGCTGAAATGAAGTAGAAAACCACGACGCTGCCGGATACACGGGCGGCGTCGTTTCTCTTTTGACTCGCCTGTATCAAAAATTAGACAAGAACATTGAGGGCTTTCAAAATGACCGGGATTTCCAGCTGCTGCCAAGCCATCGCCGTCACCCCGCCGAACGATACCCTGGCGGTGGTGCTGTCCAACGAATGGGTCAACGACGAATACAAACGCCTGGTGTTGCAGGCCGACGGTGCGGCGTGCCATTCGCAGCCAGGGCAATTCTTTAACCTGTTGTGCCCCAGCGAAGGCGAGCACAAACCTTTTTTCCGTCGGCCGATGAGCACTTACAAAGCTAACCCGGTCAATGGCCAGGTCGAGTTTCTGTACAAGGTCACGGGCAAGGGCACCTTCGGCCTGGAAACCCTGACCGAACGACAAACCCTGGAAATCCTTGGCCCGCTGGGCAAGGGCTTCGACCTTGATCCGCAATGGCGGCACATGACCATTGTGGCCCGTGGCGTCGGCCTCGCGACCCTGGCGCCACTCGCCGAAGCGGCCCATGCGTTGGGCATCAAGTTGACCGCCGTGCTCAGCGCCCGCAGTGAAAAGAGCCTGCTGTCCCGGGAGCGTTTCGCATCCCTGGGCGCCGACGTCATCGCCGTCCTGGATGAGGACGGCAGCAGCTCCCTGGAAAACATTGAAGCCGTGTTGCGCGAGGTGATTGCCCGCGAAGGCAGCAACGCGTTGTTCACCTGTGGCTCCAAACGCCTGACCCGTTTGCTCAAGCGCTTGTCGGGCGAACTGGGGTTGGCCGGGCAAGTCGCCCTGGAACAGCAAATGGTCTGCGGCCTGGGCATGTGCCAGTGCTGCGTCGATGTGTTTGAAGTCGATGGTTTGAAAATCGGCAAACGTGTGTGTCTGGAAGGCCCGGTGTTCGACCTGGCGGAGGTGCTGGAATGATCGATTTAAGCGTAAACGTTGGCGGCCTGCGCCTGAAGAACCCGGTCATGCCGGCCTCGGGCACCTTCGCCGAGGAATTGACCCACCTGCTGGATTTCAATGGCCTGGGCGCCTTGGTGACCAAAACCATCACCAGCGAAAAACGCACCGGCAACCCGATGCCCCGGGTCTGTGAACTGGCGGACGGCATGATGAATGCCATCGGAATTCCGAGCAAAGGCGCGGACGTGTTCATCGACAAGGTGGTGCCGTTTTATCGGGATTTCGATTCACCGCTGATCGTCAGCATTTCCGCGCCGACCGCCCAGGGCTTTGCCGAACTGGCGGCACGCCTGAGCGATGTCCCGGGCATTGCCGGCATCGAGGCGAATATTTCCTGCCCCAACCTTGAAGCCCACGGTGAGTCGTTCGGCATGCACGCCGACAGCACGCGGCAAGTGGTCAAGTTGATGCGCGCCAGCACCTCGCTGCCACTGTGGGTCAAGCTGACCCCCAACAGCGGCGAGATCGTCGACATTGCGCTCGGGGCGCAGGACGAAGGCGCGGACGCGGTGGTGGTCGGCAACACGTTGCTGGGGCTGTCGATCGACATCGAAAAGGGCAGGGCACGCCTGGGCAATTTCATGGGCGGGATTTCCGGCGCAATGATCAAGCCATTGATGGTGCGTCTGACCTACCAATGCGCCAAGGCCTTGCAGATTCCGGTGATTGGTTGCGGCGGCATCGCCACCGCCGATGATGCGCTGGAGTTCATCTACGCCGGCGCCACGGCGGTGCAGGTCGGCACCGCGACGTTCATTCACCCCAAGACCATGAACCTGATGGTCAACGAACTGGAAGTGTTCTGCCGGCGCAAAGGCATCAGCCGCTTGAGCTCGCTGATCGGCAGCCTCGACGATTCCCCGGCCGCCGCGTTTGGAGCACTGCCATGAGCACTCTCTGGAAACACCAGGCGCGGCGGATCTTCAGTGAGATTGCCGAACTGTCCCGCGACCCGGAGATCGGCATCACTCGCGAAAGCTACGGCGCCGGGGAAAACGCGGCGATTGCCTACCTGTCGCAATTCGCCCGGGACAACGGTTTGCACGTCCACACCGATCGCGCTGGCAACGTGATTTACCAGCGTGCCGATGACGATGGCCAACCGGCGATCTGGATCGGTTCGCACCTGGATTCGGTGCCACAGGGCGGCAACTACGATGGCCTGGCCGGGGTTGTCGCCGGACTGTTGTGCCTGTGCCGCCTCGATCAGTTGCAAGTACAAACCCCACGACCCACACGGGTGCTGGGCCTGCGCGGTGAAGAGAGCGCCTGGTTCGGCAAGTCCTATATGGGCTCGCGGGCGTTGATGGGCGGGCTGACAGCCGCCGATCTGACGCTGACCAATCGCTTCAGTAAAAGGACCCTCGGCGAGGCCATGCACGCGGTGGGCGCCGATCTCGACGCGATTCGCGCTCGGCAATGGCTGATCGAGCGCGAACAGTTCGCCGGCTACCTGGAAGTGCACATCGAGCAGGCCGAGTCCCTGGAGAAAATGGGCCAGGCCATCGGCATCGTGCCCGGCATTCGCGGCAACCTGCGGCACAACCTGGTGCGGTGCCTGGGCGAGGACGGCCACTCGGGCGCGGTGTCCCGAGAGGACCGCCACGACTCGGTGTTTGCGGTCAGTGAACTGGTCGCGCGCATTGATCGATTGTGGGGCGAATGGCTGGAGGATGGCCGTGATCTGGTGGTCACGGTCGGCACCCTGGGCACCAACGCCGCCCATCACGCCGTCTCGCGGATTCCTGGCGAAGTCAGTTTCAGCCTGGAAATCCGCAGCCTGCATCAACCTACGCTGGAAGCCTTCCATGCCTTGATCCTGGCCGAAATCCGCCAGATCGAGGACCAACGCCAGGTGCGCTTCGAATTCGATAAACGCATCGATACGCAACCGGCGGCCATGCACGAACCGTGGGTCGACGCCTTGGTGCGCATGACCCGCGAGCACGGATGGGAAGGGGTCCTGACACCGAGTGGTGCGGGGCATGACGCTGCGGTTTTCGCCAACGCCGGAATCCCCAGCGCCATGCTCTTCATCCGTAATCAGCACGGTTCGCACAACCCTTTCGAGGCGATGGAGCTGGACGATTTCATCGAGGCCAGCGAAGTGCTTTACCACACCCTGCAGGAGCTGACGCTATGACACGTCCATCCCAATCCTGGCTGATTCGACATGCCACGCTGGTCAACGAAGGCCTGCGCTTTTGCAGCGACCTGCGCATCGAGAACGGCTTGATCGCGCAGATTGCGCCGACGATCGAGCCGCGCGCAAAGGACGAAGTGATCGACGCCACCGGGCTGTGGCTGCTGCCGGGCATGATCGACGATCAGGTGCACTTTCGCGAACCGGGCATGACCCACAAGGCCGATATCGCCAGCGAATCCCGGGCCTGCGCGGCGGGCGGCATCACCAGTTTCATGGAAATGCCCAACACCCGGCCACCGGCGCTGGATCGCGATTCCCTGGAAGCCAAATACGCGATCGCGGCGCAATCGTCCGTGGTCAACTATGCGTTCTACATGGGCGCGAGCAACGACAACCTGGAGGCGATCTGCGCCATCGATCCCAAGAGCACACCGGGGGTCAAGGTGTTCATGGGCGCGTCCACCGGCAACATGCTGGTGGACGATCCCGAGGTGTTGAACGGGATCTTCCGTGACTCGCCCGTGACGATCATCACCCACTGCGAAGACTCGCCGATGATCGAAGACAACCTGCAAAAAGCCCTGGGCACTTATGGCGAAGACATCCCCGCAGGCCTGCATCCGTTGATTCGTTCCCGCGAGGCATGCATCAAGTCGACCCGCCTGGCCATCGCCTTGGCGCGCAAGCACAACGCACGGCTGCATGTGCTGCACATTTCCACCGCTGAAGAACTGGAGCTGTTTGAACCCGGTCCATTGGCGAACAAGCGCATCACCGCTGAAACCTGCGTGCACTTCCTGCACTTCAACGACAGCGACTATCAGCGCCTGGGGATGCGGCTCAAATGCAACCCGGCGATCAAGACCGAGCGCGATCGACGGGCGATTGTCCGGGCCCTGGCCGAAGGACGCATCGACGTGTTGGCCACCGACCACGCGCCGCATCTACTGGAAGAGAAAAACAACCTGTACCAGAAAGCGCCCTCCGGCGTGCCGCTGGTGCAGTTCGCCCTGCAAGTGGCATTGGAGCGGGTGTTCGCCGGTGAATTGACCCTGGAGCGCGTGGTCGAGGCGGTCTGTCATGCCCCGGCCCAGTTGTTCGACGTGGCCGCTCGCGGATTCCTGCGCGAAGGGTTTGCCGCCGACCTGGTCTTGGTCGATCCCCGCCAGCCGCATACGGTGCAGCGCGAAGAGGTGTTGTCCAAATGCGCCTGGAGCCCGTTCGAAGGCAATACCTTTTCGTCGAGCATCGTCAGCACGTTCGTCAACGGGCAACGGGTCTGGGATGGTCGCGACATCGCGCCGCACAGCCTTGGCCAACGCCTGTCATTCAATCGTTAATCACGATCAAGGAGTTCCCCCATGAATTTCTCAACAACGGTCCATGAGTTTCGTCAGGCATTGCCAGGCACCGAGGCTTTCAAGCGCGTGCGCGTGCAGTGCGAGCAGATCATCCGCAATGTCCCCGAGCATGCGGCAATGTGTTTTGTCATCGGTGAGTTCTGCCGGGCGTATGTGCTGTTTTATGAGGATCAGGAAGTCAGCCCGGAGTTTGCCCAGCAGGTCAAAGGGCAACTGCTGGGGTACATGGATGTGCTGGAAGCGGCGCTGGACAGTGCGGATGGACGGGTATTGAGCGTTGCCTTGAATCAGGTGGTGGCGGACTATGCCGGCAGTCGCGGCCTGGTGTGAGCAAGGCGCTACACGTTCCCGGTCAGGACCGCCTCGATGCAATGCAGGGCAGGCGAGAGTTTCTGTTCGATGAGAATGGCTTTGTGAGTGGGGCGCACTCCTGACTTTGTTCTTATGAATAAAGGATCATCAAAGTAAGAACGCAATCTTGAGAGTGACCCGCTTACCGCCGGTTGACCGACGTTCATGCAAGCGGCTGTACGTGACACGCTGCCTTCTCGAAACAGCACGAGAAAGGTAATCGTCAAATTAAGATCGATATTGCAAAACAATTGCTCGTTAATGCTCATGCTATGGAGATTTCAATTAAGCGATTGACTGGCTATGGAATTCGATACTGCGAATAAGCGTGCAGTTTAATAGCTCGGCGTACTTTTCCTGCGCCGCGTTGTGGAAGTGCGTTTCCATATCGTGCGGAGAATCCCAGTGCGCGGTCACAATCCACAGGCCGGGCTCGAAATGGCTTTGCAGCGCGGCGTAGGACAGGCAGCCAGTCGATTTACGCAAGGTGTCGACCATCGTCTGTAACAGCGTACCGACGACTTCGTACTGGCCAGGAATGACATGAATAGTTACCGTGTTGGTTGCTGCGATGTTCATTGCCGAATCCTCCACGTTAAATAAATGCGCCGTGCAACTACATGAGCGGTTCTGGAACTTCGCGCATTGGCTTGATAGTCAGATTAGGGGAATGCCCCGCAAAGCTCGACAGCCAATAAATGCTAAAAGCAGAAGGCCAATTGCTTTTTGTTGTCACGCGTTGCAACTGCCATTGGACTGGTTGAAATGTCTGTTATTGGGTCTTTATTTTTCAAAGATGCCGGGTTATCTGCTAGTGATCGCTTAATGGTCGCAACTCACGGGTGGCTCTGTTCAATCAGAGTGACTCATCAGCGGAGATAGACATGTCAACACTGGATAAAGCTTTGGCGTTCAGGGCACTGCATACCGGTTCCGTGCCGTTCGTGCTCCCCAACCCCTGGGATGCCGGGAGTGCAAAAATTCTTGAGTCCCTGGGCTTTGAAGCGCTGGCCACGACCAGTGCCGGCCTGGCCTTCAGCCTCGGGCGCCGGGATGGGGAGGGCACGCTTTCGCGGGCAGAAATTCTCGCCAATGCGCGATGCATCGTGGAGGCCACGCGCCTGCCCGTCAGCGCCGATTTGGAGAATGGCTTTGGCGACTCACCGGAAGAGGTTTCCCGGACGATCATGATGGCGGCTGAAGCAGGGCTGGTCGGCGGCTCGATCGAGGATGCAACGGGCAATCCGTCGTCACCGATTTACGAGTTCAACCACGCCGTCGAGCGCGTGATGGCTGGAGTCGAAGCAGCGCGCAGCCTGGCGTTTCCCTTTACGTTTGTCGCTCGCGCCGAAAACTTCGGGTGTGGCGTACGCGATCTGGACGACACAATCCGTCGATTGGTCGCTTTCGAGGAGGCGGGTGCAGACGTTCTGTTTGCCCCGGCGTTGCCCGATCTGGACGCCATCCGCGTGGTCTGCACGGCAGTCAACAAACCGGTCAACGTCGTCATGGGCCTCGCCGGTTCACTGCTGACCATGGATGAAATGGCCGCGGCAGGAGTGCGGCGTATCAGCGTCGGCAGCTCATTCGCCAGGGCCGCGCTGGGGGAGTTCATTCGCGCTGCGCAAGAGGTGAAAAACCTTGGCACCTTCAGTTACGCCAATCAGGCGATCAGCTTCCCGGACGCCAATAAGCTCATGGGCGCTTAACGGGCCAATGGTGTCCCTAGGTACAGAGGGCAGGGACAGGTCATTCACTATCCCGGCCCTCCAGTAATCCTAAAGCCTGGCTACACATTTAATCTCGATCATGGCACTGGAAACACCCAGGGCGACTACCTGCACGAGTGTCTGGGCAACTTGCGGCTCAGCGCCATATGCGGTTGAGCGAATAGAAAATAATTCGGTTGAGCGGTCCAGGAAACCCTTGATGTCCGTCACAAACAACGTCTCTTCTACAATATGACTCATGTCGGCTCCAAACGACTGCAAGGTCAACTCGACGTTTTCATAGGCCACGCGTACCTGTTCTGCAATATCGTTTTCTCCAATGATCTGGCCGGTAGAGTCCACGCTCAACTGCCCCGAGAGGAAAATCCATCCGTCAATCTTGACGCCGTCATTGATTATTTGTTTGAACGGGCCATTACGTACTACCACTCTTTCCGATTGCATGAGCGAACACCTTCTTGGTTTCGTTGTTGAATACCCTTTACTTGGCACCCGGAGGTATCAAGTATTAATCCAAAGGTTGCATCTGTTTGATTTGCGAAAATGTGAAGAGAATCTAACAGCATTGGTCCGTAAAAATTACCGCGTCAGGAACGAAAACACTGTTCGATGATCTCGAAAAAAGAAAACGCTTTTGTGTGTAATACACTCGGGCCGTAGGGTCGTGCGGGTTGTAAATCCAGCTAAATGAAGCCATATTCTGAACCCGGTTTTCGAGTGGCTAGAAGAATGGACAGACTTGATGCTTTGCGCATTTTGATAGACATAGCCGATATGGGGAGCTTTTCCGCAGTTGCACGTTCACGCGCGGTGTCAGCCTCAACGATTACCTTAATCGTCCAGCAACTTGAAACTCGCATGGGCGTGCGTCTGATTACCAGGACCACACGAAAGTTGGCGTTTACTTATGAAGGGGATCGTTTACTTCAAGCGGCTCGAAACATTTATGAAGTGTGGGAATCTGCTGTCGGAGACATCACCCAGGTGGATGACCTGCAGGGTCCCATTCGTATTACGGCGAACAATGATTTCGGGCGGCACACCGTATTACCCGTCCTGGATCCGTTCATGACACTTCATCCCAAAGTTCATCTGACCCTGCTTTTCAGCGACGGTATTGAAAACCTGCTGGATCAGAATATTGATGTAGCTATTCGTAGCGGGCCTCTGGAAGATTCTCGCCTGAAAGCCAGGTTATTGATAAAAGGCAAGCGCGTCATTTGTGCTTCACCCCACTATTGGAAGAAACATGGAAAGCCCACGCGCCCGGAAGAACTGGTCAATCATAATTGCCTGGTTCTGTCTCGCTCAGGTGCACCTCTTTCGGTTTGGAACTTTGTGATAGACGCCAAGCGCTTTTCCGTGAAGGTCGCCGGTGATCGGGTGGTCAATGACGGTGCGGTACTTCGGCAATGGGCTGTCGAAGGGAAGGGAGTGATTATAAAAAATGAGTGGGATATAAGACCTGAGCTAGAAGACGGCAGACTTGAAATTGTGCTGGAGGACGCTGTCGAAGAGCGGGTCGATTTGTACGCGGTTTATCCGAAGGATACGCCCAGCAGGCGAACCCTCGCGTTCATTGAGTTTCTTTCGCAGAAGCTTTCAGGGGCATAACCGTAAGGTCTTTTAGGGCTTGCACGTTGAACGACAGGGCGAGCATGGTTTGTCCACTTCAGAAGAACCACCTCGCCCTTGATGTTTGAGTACGCTTATCGACGTCCCCGACCTCAATCAAGCAATGGTATCGACCACTCCACCATCGACGCGCAATGCTGCGCCGGTGGTTGCCGATGCTTGCAAGGACGAGACGTAAACCACCATGTTCGCGACTTCTTCAATCGTTGCCGCCCGCTGAATAATTGAACTCGGGCGATGCGTCATGACGAACTCGGATGCAGTTTCATCCAAGGATTTTCCGCTCTTCTTGACCTCCTCCTTGAGCATGTCAGCAACGCCTTCGGACAGAGTAGGGCCCGGAAGCACCGCGTTCACTGTTACACCCGTACCTGCCAATCGTTTGGCGAGGCCCCGGGAAATCGAGAGATTTGACGTTTTGGTGAAGCCGTAGTGGATCATGTCCGCAGGAATGTTCAGCGCCGACTCGGACGATATAAATACGATTCTGCCCCAACCGAGCTTCACCATGGACTCGGCATAAGCACGGGACAGTCGAATGCCAGACATGATGTTGACGTCGAAGAAGCGTTGCCAAACTTCGTCAGGGGTGTCGAAGAAATCCTGTGGGCCGTAAATGCCGACGTTGTTGATCAGAATATCCACCTGCGGGACTGCCAAAATCAGCTCGGCACACCCTTGGGCGTTGCCTACATCAGCAACGACGCCGTGGACGTTGGCACCGCTCACTGATTTCTGAATCTTTGCGACTGCAGCGTCTACCGCCTCCTGTTTACGCCCATTGACGATCACTTCTGCCCCCGCCTCGGCGAGCCCTTTGGCGATAGCGAAACCAATACCCAGGGTGGAGCCGGTAACGAGTGCAATTTTGCCGGTCAGATCGATTTTCATGGATTAGTTTCCGTTTTGCTTGATAAGGAGAGGAGTAACAGCGCTCCCCTCATAAGTCATAAAGGTGGGTGACTGAAAATAATCTACCAGCTATCAAGACCGCTCATTACCGCCATGGGACCAAAAACACTGTTCGGGAACATCGAAGAACGGCTGGGTATTTAAGCCCGTTCGGTTTGCCAGTACGCATTTAGTGCGTGGTATGGCCAGGCATTTTCGAAGGTGTCGGTTTTGCTCCCGTCAATGGAAACCACGCCGCCAACGCACTGTGGGCGATACTTTCCAGCGTTTCCCGGTCTGCACCGTCGCGCGCCTGGATCGACATGCCCTGTTGGACCGTAATGTAGTAACGCGCGATGGCTTCGAGATTCACACCTGCAGGGATCTCGCCGCTTTCCACGCCTTTCGCCAATTGCGCGGTGAGCACCCCAACGTTCTGCTTTCGCTTCGCCGACAGCATGCTCCGGACCGGCGCGCTCGATTCTGTGGAATGAAGAGCCGAGAGGATGACCATGCACCCGCTTGGCTTGTCTTCACGACTGAATTCCAGTGCGGTCGTCATCAGGAACGCCTCGATGGCGCCGTAAGAGGAGGGCGCGGCCAGTGTGGCCTCCCAGATCGCAGCGCCATCGGTGGTGCAATACAAATCGATGGCTTCGCCAAACAACGCCTCTTTTGAGCCGAACGCCGCGTACAGACTCGGAGAGCCTATGCCCATCGTGGCGGTGAGTTCAGACATCGAGGCGCCTTCGTAACCCTTTTCCCAAAAAAGCTCCATGGCTTTTGCAAGGGCATGCAATCGGTCAAAACTCCTTGGTCTGCCGCGCTCTGCCATCTTCATTTTCCTTTGTGTATTGATCGACACAATAATCGTTGACTCCTTTCTAGCGTCGATCATATTCTGTGTCAAACGATACATAATAGGAGGAGTCATCATGTTGCCACTTGAAGGTAAGCGCGCTTTTGTCACTGGAGCCAGCCGCGGCATCGGCGCAGCCATTGCTCGTCGTCTCGCTGCGGACGGTGCTGATGTTGCGGTTGGGTATGAACGCTCGATTGACGCTGCCCAGGCTGTGGTCAATGAAATCGAAGCGTTGGGGCGTTGCGCGGTAGCGATTCGCATGGAAGCCAACTCACCGGAATCGATTCGCGAAGCCGTAGACCACGCCGCGAGAGTGCTTGGTGGGCTCGACATTCTCGTCAATAACGCCGGGATATTTCGCGCGGGCACGGTCGAGGATATGAGCCTGCAAGACATCGACGACATCCTGTCGATCAACGTGCGTGCAGTGTTGTTGGCATCCCAGGCCGCGCTGAAGTATTTGCCCGAAGGAGGAAGGATTATCTCTACCGGCAGTAACCTTGCCGAGCGTGTCCCCGATGCCGGTTTAAGCCTGTACTCCATGAGCAAGGCCGCGCTGATCGGCTGGACCAAGGGCCTGGCGCGCGACCTCGGGCCTCGCGGAATAACCGTCAATGTTGTGCACCCGGGTTCAACCGACACGGATATGAATCCTGCCGACGGGCCGCATGCCGAAGCCCAGCTCAATCGCATGGCCATCAAACGTTACGGTCGCGCGGAGGATGTGGCTGCACTGGTTGCTTTTGTCGCGCGTGATGAAGCCCGGTCCATAAACGGCGCCGGCCTGACCGTTGATGGCGGTGCCAACGCATGACGGTTTCCACGATCAGTGCTGAAGCTGAGCTTCGGAGAGTACTTTGGGTTCTGGCGCCTGCTATCACACTGGTCGTGGCCAGCGAGTTCATCGTCGTGGGGCTGCTGCCAATGGTTGCGGCAGAGTTGGGGCTTTCGCTTGCCGAGGCTGGTCGCCTCACAAGCCTGTTCGCTATGTCTGCCGCGCTGCTTGGTCCCGGTGTTACGTTGTTGGCGGGTAAATGCTCGCCCCGCCATGTGCTTGTCGCAACGTTGTTGCTGTTCGCCCTGGGCAACGCGGTGTTGTCCCGGGCATCTGACTTTGACTTATTGTTGGTTGCCCGATTCGTGCAAGGAGCAGCGCTGCCGGCCTTTATCAGTGTCAGTGCGGCGGTCGTGACAACGCTCGCGTTGCCAGAGCGCAAAGGCCGAGCGCTCGCCCATGCCAATATCGGTTTTGTCTTGGGTGTGTTGTTCGCTTTGCCTATGGGCGTTGCGCTCGCGCAATGGGCGGATTGGCGCATGCCATTTACCGTGCTGACGGTTGCTTCGTTGGCGGGCGCTGCGGTGACCTGGCTGTACTTTCCCGACATTCGCCTTCATGAGGCACCCAGCATGCGCGAACAACTTGGCCTGGTGCGCCAACCGATTTTTCTGGTGCACCTGTTGCTGTCGATCGTCTTGTTTGCATCGATGTTTGCGGCGTATACGTTTATCGGCGCCTGGTTGGAAAGGGGACTAAGGCTCTCCAGTGGTGAGGTCGCGCTGGCGCTGCTGCTGTTCAGTCTCGGTGGTCTGCTTGGCAATAGTGCTGCGGCCCGAGTCGCCGACCGTGCGCCCAATGTGGCTACAGCGGTGACAGTGGTTGCGTTGGCCGTTTCCGTCAACCTCGCCGATGTGTTTTCAGGTGTCCTGCCGGTGGTCGTCGTATTGCTGGGTATCTGGAGCATCGCCCACACGGCCGGGGTCACCCTGAGTCAGGTCCGAGTAACGATGGCGGGAGGCCGGACACCAGCGTTCGCAATGACGATGAACCTGTCCTGCGCGAATCTCGGTATCGCCATCGGCGCCTTTTCCGGTGGCTGGACGATTGATCGCTGGGGGGAGAGGGCGATTGGATGGGCGCCCTGTGCCTATGCGGTAGTAGCCGTAGGACTCTGCATTATGCTCGCGCATTTCAACGGCAAACGTGACGGTCGAAGCGTCAAGCGTTAAGGCTTGTCATCATCGCTCATCCATCTGCAAAAGAAGGTCGCGCAAGCGATCCATGGCCGGGTCAATGTCCAGCGTTTCGATCGAGCCGAATCCCATCAGCAAACCGCTTCTGGGCGTTTCCTGATAAAAAAATCCCTCGATTGAGTACAGGCCGACTTCGACTTTTCTCGCCAATTCAATCAACAGTTTGAGATCGATGGGATGTTTGAACAGGGCCGCGATATGAAAACCGGCGGTGGTGTGGATCGCCTCCAGCCACGGCGATAGATCTCCGTTGAGTCGACTGAGGATGCGTTCGCGGCGGCCGGCGTAAATGCTATGGCAGCGGCGGATGTGTTTTTGCAATTCGCCGTCGGTCATGAACTTGGCCAACGCCCATTGCGGGAGTGTCGAGGTGTGCCAATCGGTGAATTGCTTGGCCTTCATCACCGCTTCTGAAATCGCCGGCGGCAGCACTGCGTAGCCCAGGCGCAGTTCCGGCAGCATGGTCTTCGAGAACGTCCCCACGAAGGCGACCAATCCGCGCTCATCCAGGCTTTGCAGCGAGTCGGTGGGCAGCCCCTCGTACCTGAATTCGCTGTCGTAATCGTCTTCAATGATGATGGCGCCGAGTTCTTCGGCCCGCTGCAAAAGGGCCAGGCGTCTCTCGTGGCTCATCGGCATGCCCAGCGGAAACTGATGCGCGGGCGTCACGTAGATCAGCCGGGTTTGATCCGGTATGAGGTCAACCCGCAGGCCTTCCTTGTCTACCGGCACGCCCACAACCGTTGCGCCTTGGGACGCGAACAACAAGCGAGCCGGTGGGTAGCCCGGATCTTCCACGGCGACGATGCTGCCTTTCTCCAACACCACGCGGGATATCACATCCAGGGCTTGTTGCGTGCCGTTGCAAACCACCACGTCGCTGTCCTGGCAAATGACGCCCCGGCAGAAGGCGATGTGCTGGGCGATGGCGCTGCGCAAGGCTGGAAGCCCCTCGGGGTGACTATAAAAACCTACGGATTTTTGCATCTGGCGCAGCGCATATTGGGTGCAGCGCCGCCATTCATCATGGGGAAACTGGCCTTTGCTCGTGGCCCCGCCGACAAAATCGCGGCGCACCGTACCTTCCAGCGAGGGATCGGGAAGAGGGGAATGCAGTGAGCGCCAGGCATTTACCGTTTCCGCACAGGCCAGGTCGGACGCAGTTTGCTTGCGCAGGAACTTCGATGGCCGAGCATTGACGTAGGTGCCTTTGCCGACCCGGCCAATCAGAAAGTTTTCGTAGGTCAGTTGGGCGTAGATGTCAGAAATGGTTTTGCGTGAGATGCCGAGCTGCTCCGCCAGCAACCGGGTCGGCGGCAGTTGCATGCCTGCTGCCAATCGGCCGCTTTCGATCGCTCCACGCAGTTGTTTATACAACTGACCTGCCAGATCTTTACGGCCATTGATGACAACATGAAGTTCCATACCACCGGCTCCCCTGGGTTTTGATGGGAAAGAGCATGACGTCAGACACCGTTAAAGGCCAGTAGCGAGACAATGGTAAACCGTTCTTTTCCAGTATTGGCCTGGTCCGGATTTTTGGCAATTTTGAGTGTTCCGCCAGTGGACTAGTGAAAAAAGCCACTATTGGGATTTGAGCGATCAGGACCCAGCAAGTAACGTAAGTTCCGTGACATGTAAGAGCGTCAGCTTTTAGGTATCACAACTACCGCCAGTGTTTGTTGATAGACCCGCACGTATGTCAACTAAATGCACTCGGCAGTGCTTCAAGGTTTGTTCCCTTTAGACTCGGCTTGTTTAGCGGGTCTTTTTTTTGCTTCAAAAAAAGAACGCAAAAAAACAGCCCTCACCATTTGTTGTGAGGGCTGTAATGTTTGGCGTGGAGCGCTGGTGTACGAGTGTTTAGCTGCTCTTGGCGTTGGCTTCGACACCGGATTTAGCGGTGTTCTGGCTCTCGTTTTTAGCCTTTTCCTGCGCGGCCAGGGCCTCTTGGACGTGAGCCTGGTTTTTCTCATGCAGTCTGTCACCGCCACCTTCAGCGAAAGCCAAAGAACTCAAAACGGACAAAAAAAGAGTGCAAGCAACGATAAGCTTTTTCATGGGAGTGCCTTCCAAGTAGTGCCACGGTATGTGGCTTGAGTTTTCAGGCTATTCGAATGAATATATTCGAGAAACACCCAATGCACGAAAAAACAAGTTGACCAATTTCAAGTTGTTTGGAGGGTTTTTAAAAGACCGGTATATCGATTTTATAAGGAATTGGATGTTTCGAGCGGGCACTCGAAAAACTACCTTGGCGGCGTGAACCTAATCGCTGGCTGATGACGTTATCACTGCTCAGTAGTTGCATTCAACTTCATATATCGGGATCTAGCATGAAGACCTCCAAGCCCATGGCCAAAAACAGTAAGACTGCACTCGCCGTCAGCGTATTAATCGTGCTGGGAGTGGGCAGTTATCAAGTGCAGGGGCCTGTTGCCGCTCCGGCAGCGCAAGCCCCGACCCCGGCGACCGCCGTAGGTGTGGCCGAAGTCATTGAAAAACCGGTGACGGAGTGGAGTGACTTCTCTGGCCGAATCGAAGCGATCGAACATGTCGAGATCCGTCCACGGGTCAACGGCACTATTGACGCGGTGCATTTCCAGGAAGGGCAGATCGTCAACAAAGGGGCGCCGTTGTTCACCATCGATCCTCGCCCGTATCAGGCGGCCCTGGCAAAAGCGCAAGCGACCCGCGAGAGCGCCAAGGCGCGGTTGTTCCTGGCCAAAACCGAACTGGCCCGTTCGAGCAAGTTGATCGTCGAACGCGCGATTTCCCAGCGTGAACAGGATCAACGCGCCAATGATTTGCTTGAGGCGCAAGCCGCACTCAGCGCGGCGCAAGCCGACGTCCTCAGTGCCGAGTTGAACGTGCAATACACCACGATTACGGCGCCGGTGACTGGAAGGGTTTCCCGTGCCGAACTGACCGTGGGCAACCTGGTGGGCACCGGGCAGGATGCGCCGGTCCTGACCACCATCGTGTCGGTATCGCCGGTGTACGTGAATTTCGAACTCGATGAGGCCAGCTACATCCGCTTCGCCCGCAACGGCGCGAAAGGCAGCACCGGGGTCAACAACCTGCCTGTGTTCATGGGCCTGTCGAACGAAACCGACTACCCGTACAGCGGCCATATCAAGTCGCTGGACAACCAACTCGACCGGCAGTCCGGAACCCTGCGGGTTCGTGCGGTGTTCGACAACGCGAATGGCGAGCTCACACCGGGTATGTACGCCAGGGTCCGCACCGGTGATTCGGCGCCACGGGCCGCGATGCTGATCCGCGATCAGGCCGTGGGCACCGACCAATCCAGGAAATATGTGTTTGTGGTCAATGCCGACAACAAGGTGGCTTACCGCGAGGTGTCCCTGGGGCCGGTGATTGATGGCCTGCGGGTGGTGCGCTCGGGCCTCTCCAAAGGTGAACGCATCGTCGTCGAAGGGCTGCAGAAAATCCGTCCTGACGACCGGGTGGAGCCACAACCGACGGCCAATGCCGTCGCCCTCGGCGCCCAGAACCCACCCGGCAGATCCTGATCTTCGGTCAGTAAGGAGAGGCTCCCATGAACATCTCACGCTTTTTTATTGATCGGCCGATTTTCGCTGGCGTGCTGTCAGCGATCATCTTCATCGCCGGCCTGATCGCCATTTTCAACCTGCCGATTTCCGAGTACCCGGATGTCGCGCCGCCGTCCGTTGTGGTCAAGGCGCAATACCCCGGCGCACACCCGCAAACCATCGCCGAAACCGTCGCCACGCCAATGGAGGAACAAATCAACGGCGTGGAAGGGATGCTGTATATGAACTCCCAGGCCACGCCGGACGGGCAACTGACCCTGACCGTGACCTTCAAGCTCGGCACCAACCCAGACCTTGCCCAGCAAATGGTGCAGAACCGGGTGAACCAGGCACTGCCACGCCTGCCCGAAGCGGTCCAGCGGCTGGGCGTCACGACCCTTAAAAGTTCACCTGACCTGACGATGGTCGTGCACTTGCGCTCGCCCAACGATCGCTATGACATGCAGTACCTGCGCAACTACTCCCTGATCAATATCAAGGACCAACTGGCGCGGCTGCCGGGCGTCGGCCAGGTTCAGGTGGCGGGCTCGGGTGACTACGCCATGCGTGTCTGGCTTGATCCGCGCAAGCTGGCGGCGCGCAACCTTGCCGCCAGTGACGTGGTGCAGGCGCTGCGTGATCAGAACGTCAACGCTGCGGCCGGGGTGATTGGGGCTTCGCCTTCCGCACCGGGTGTCGACTATCAGATTTCGGTCAATGCCCGTGGGCGTTTGACGACGGAAGACGAATTTCGCGATGTGATTGTCCGTACCTCGCCGGACGGACGTGTCACGCGTTTGCGGGATGTCGCGCGGGTCGAGCTGGCGGCAGGCGAGTACGCCTTGCGCACACTGGTGGATAACAAACAGGCCAACGCCATCCTCATCTATCAGTTGCCGGGTTCCAACGCGCTGCAGATTTCCGACAACGTACGCAAGACCATGGCCGAGCTGAAAAAGGACATGCCCGAAGGCGTCGATTACCAGGTGATCTACGACCCGACGCAGTTTGTCCGTTCTTCCATTGACGCGGTCATTCACACGTTGCTGGAAGCGATTGTATTGGTCGTGCTGGTGGTGATCATTTTCCTGCAAACCTGGCGTGCTTCGATCATCCCGCTGCTGGCCGTGCCGGTTTCGGTGGTGGGGACGTTCGCGATCATGTTGATGATGGGTTTCTCAATCAACGCCTTGAGCCTGTTCGGGCTGGTGTTGGCGATCGGGGTCGTGGTCGACGATGCGATTGTGGTCGTGGAAAACGTGGAACGGAATATCGCGCTCGGCCTGTCGGCCCGTGAAGCGACTTATCAGGCCATGCGTGAAGTGTCGGGACCGATCGTGGCGATCGCCCTGACCCTGTGCGCAGTGTTCGTGCCGCTGGCATTCGTGAGCGGGTTAAGCGGGCAGTTCTTCAAGCAGTTTGCGTTGACCATTGCCATCTCGACGGTGATCTCGGCGTTCAACTCGCTGACGCTGTCACCTGCGTTGGCGGCGATGCTGCTCAAGGGCCACGACGCGCCAAAGGATGCGTTCCAAAAAGCCTTCGACAAGGTCTTCGGTGGCTTCTTCAAACACTTCAACCGCCTGTTTGGCCGCGCTTCGGACAACTACGGCACCGGCGTCTTCCGGGTGCTTAAGCGCAAGTCGCTGTCGTTGCTGGTTTACGGCGGGCTGGTGGTCGCTGCGGTGCTGATTTTCAACAAGGTGCCGGCAGGCTTTGTGCCGCCTCAAGACAAGCAATACCTGGTGGGCTTCGTGCAGTTGCCGGATGCCGCTTCCCTGGATCGCACCGAAGCAGTGTTGCGCGACATGACCAGCACCGCACTGGCGGTGCCAGGCGTCGACGCGGTCACCGGTTACGCGGGTTGGTCCATCAACGGCTTTGTCAGCAGCCCGAATTCCGGCGTGGCGTTTTTTGTCCTCAAGGATTTTGCCGAGCGCAAAGGCCCGGGCATGACTGGCAATGAAATCGCCGCACAACTGAATGCCAAGTTCGCCGGCATCAAAGGTTCCTACACGGCGGTATTCCCGCCGCCGCCGGTGTCGGGCATGGGCAATGTGGGGGGCTTCAAGTTGCAATTGCAGGATCGAGCGGCCCTCGGCACGCCAGCGCTGAATGATGCCTTGCAAGCGTTCATGGCCAAGGCTAAACAGGCACCGGAACTTGCTGGCATGTTTTCCAGCTTCCAGATGAACGTGCCGCAACTGTATGCCGATGTCGATCGGACCCGTGCTCAGCAGTTGGGGGTGTCGGTGCCGTCGGTGTTCGAAACCTTGCAGATCTATCTGGGCTCGATCTACGTCAATGACTTCAACAAGTTTGGGCGCACCTTCCAGGTCAAGGTCCAGGCTGACGCCCAGTTCCGTGGGCATGCAGAAGATATCGGGTTGCTCAAGGCGCGCAACGACAAAGGTGACATGGTGCCGCTGGCCTCGGTGTTGAAAATGACCCAGACCTACGGTCCGGATCAGGCCATGCGCTACAACGGTTTCCCCTCGGCGGATGTCAGCGGCGGTCCGGCACCGGGCTACAGCAGTGGTCAGGCCCTGGAAGCCATCGAGCGTATTGCCGCCGAAACGTTGCCCCGGGGCATCGGCTACGAATGGACCGAACTGACCTACCAGAACAAGATTGCGGGCAACACGCTGTTCATCATCCTGCCTCTGTCGATGCTGCTGGTGTTCTTCGTGCTAGCCGCGCAGTACGAAAGCCTGACGCTGCCGATTGCCGTGTTGCTAATTGTGCCGATGGGCATTCTTTCGGCGATTACCGGGGTTTGGCTGACCGGTGGCGACAACAACCTGTTCACGCAAATCAGCTTCGTGGTGTTGGTGGGGCTGGCGTGCAAGAACGCGATTTTGATCGTCGAATTCGCCCACGAACTGGAACAACAGGGACGCTCGATTCGCCAGGCGGCCATTGAAGCGGCGCGCCTGCGTCTGCGGCCGATCCTGATGACATCCATTGCCTTTATTGCGGGCGTGGTGCCCCTGATCACATCCAGCGGCGCCGGCGCGGAAATGCGTCAAGCCATGGGCATCGCGGTATTCACCGGGATGATCGGTGTGACGCTGTTCGGCTTGTTCCTGACCCCGGTGTTCTACGTGCTGCTGCGGCATTTGTCGGTGCGCTTCTCGCGCCACGACAAAACCTTATCCGGCAACACTGCACACGAGTCCTCTCATTCAGCTATTCAGGAGGTTTGAGCCATGAAATACGGAACATTCGCCATCAGCCTCTTGAGCCTCGGCATCCTGCTGGCCGGCTGCTCGCTCAGCAAACCGGCAGAAACCACCGACGTTGACGTACCGGCGATGTATCGCGAAGTCGCCAAGGAAAACGCTGATCGCTGGAAGGTCGGCGTGCCGTCCGATGCCATCGATCGCGGCCAATGGTGGAAGGTGTTTGGTGATGATCAACTCAGCGGTTTCATCATCGAGGCGAGCCAAGCCAACCCGACACTCACGGTGGCGTTGTCGCGGGTCCAGGAGGCGCGGGCATCGGCCGGCCTGGCCAAGGCTGACAGCAGTTTTCAGCTTGGGTTGGGCGCGGGGCCGACACGGCAAGGGACCGCGGATTCCGCACAGACGACCTTGCGCACGCAGTTGAACGCCTCCTATGAGGTCGACCTGTTCGGCGGGCTCGCCGACAACACGCGCGCGGCAACCCTGGAAGCCATGGGCGAGGAGGCGGCTTATCGGTCGGTCCTCCTGGCGTTGCAATCGGACGTCGCGCAGACCTATTTCAGCCTGCGCACGCTGGACAGTGAAATCGCCATCCTTGAAGACACCATTAAATTGCGCCGCGAGTCGCTGAACATGGTGCAGCGCCAGTTCGATACCGGGGACCGTAGCGAATTGGAAACTGCCCAGGCACGCACAGAGCTGGCGACCGCCCAAGCGTCACTGGAAAGCGCATTGCGCGAGCGTTCGGCCAATGATCACGCGCTCGCCGTGCTGCTGGGCAAGCCGCCCTCCAACTTCACTTTTGCTACCGCGCCGTTGCTCGTGCAAACGGTGGAGATCCCTGCGGGATTGCCGTCGGACCTGCTTGAGCGGCGGCCGGATATCGCTCAGGCGCAACGCCAGTTGGCCGCGGCAAGTGCGCGCATCGGTGTGGCGAAATCGGCGTTTTTCCCAAGGCTGGTGCTGACGGCCTCGGGTGGTTTCGAATCCACCGATCTGAATGACTTGTTCAAGTGGTCGAGCAGAAGCTGGTTACTCGGGCCGTTGGTGGGCACGGTGCTCAACATGCCGTTGCTGGATGGCGGGCGTAACCAGGCCAACCTGGACAAAGCGGATGCGCGTTATGACGGCGCCGTGGCCTCGTACAAAAACCAGGTGCTGATCGGCTTCAAAGAGGTGGAGGACAGCCTGAGCGCGATTCGCACACTCAATCGTGAGTTGCAGTATCAGGATGAGGCGGTCGAGGCCGCCACGCGGGCGGCCACCCTGGCGGAAGCGCGTTACACCAACGGCTCGACCAGCTATTTCGAAAGCATCGATGCCCAGCGCACCCGCCTGGTTTCCCAGCGTGCCCAGGCCCAGGTCTCGGGGCTGCGAGCCAAGGCCTACGTCGGTCTGATCAAGGCGTTGGGCGGCGGCTGGGGCAGGGTGGATAACACCCCCATCGCGCTCGCCAGGCAATAAATCCGGGCCATTGACGGCAGGTCAATGGCCTGCTGTTTTTTCCGGGGATTGGCGGTGGTTTGCCCTGGCAGGACACCCTACATTCGTAACACTACTGAAAGGGAGCCAACTGATGGAATCTCGACTGGATTACTACGCAGCGTCACCCAGGGCGATGAAAGCGATGATCACCCTGGAGGCCATGACCAGCAATTTGAGCATTGATGCATCGTTGCTGCACCTGATCAAAATTCGTGCCTCGCAACTGAACCAATGCGCGTTCTGTACCGACATGCATTCGATTGACGCCCGGCGGCTGGGCGAGTCCGACCGTCGCCTGTACTCCGTGGCGGTGTGGCGCAGCAGCGACTTTTTCACGGCCCGCGAAAAAGCTGCCCTCGCGTGGACGGAAGCACTGACCCAGATGACCGGCAGTGATGTCTCGGACGAAGTCTACGATCAGCTACGCGCCGAATTTACCGAGGCAGAGATGGTTGATCTGACCATGGCGATCAACGCCATCAGCAGCTGGAACCGGCTGGCGGTGAGTTTTCGCCAGAAGCCCAGTGTCTGATGTAGCTGTAACTTAGAGCGATGCTGTCGGAGTATTCTGGCTCAAAAGAAACACCTCACCATGAACACTGATACACCAGGAGTGCGTCCATGAAGTTACTGCACGTCGATTCGAGTCCGAAGCGTGAACGTTCGAATTCCCGGGCGTTGGCCCGCTACTTTGTAGAGTGTCTGCGCGAGCAGAACGTCAGCCTCGACATCGATTATCTGGATTTGACGCTGACCCCGCCGGCGCATATCGACGAGTCCTTCACCATCGCCGCGTACACGCCCACGGTGCAACGCACCCCGGCCATGGAACAGGCCCTGGCGCCGTCCACCGCCTTATGCCAGCGGGTGCTGGACGCCGATGCCTTCCTGTTCGCGATGCCGATGCATAACTTCTCCTATCCCTCGGTGTTCAAGGCTTTTATCGACAACATCATTCGCGCCGAATTGACCTACGTGCCAGGTAGCCCAGGCGAGTACTTTGGCCAGTTGGTGAGGCAGAAAACCCTGTTCATCACCACCCGAGGCACGGACATGCGTGCGGGCATGCCGCTCTCGCATATGGACGCACTGACGCCGTCCCTTAAAGCCGCGTTCGGATTTATCGGCATCCAGAACCCTGCGTTCGTGAATGCACAACCGACTCAGTTTGCCGCCGCGCAAGAGCGTGAAAAAGCCCTGGAAAGAGCCCGTGGCCAGTTAGCGGACATTGCAAAAAAATGGGCGCTGGAACAGTAAATCCAGCGCCCAGAATTTGAAACTTCACACGTAATAAGCGCGCATTAGAGAGGCTTCTCCCGGTTACCGGAGGCTTTTCTGTGCGCGTTTTTTGTTCTCTTCAAATTATTGATTTATAAGGTTTTTTTGCCTTGATGAGCTAAAAAATGGATGCCTATAATAAAACTACGAATCATCGGTTCGTAGTTATTTTGATCCCTGTCATCCAGGGTTTCGTTGGCAACAAATGGAGTACATCAACATGTCGCAAAAGATTTTAGTGATCGGTTCGGGTTTCGCCGGTATGTGGAGCGCACTCGGCGCCGCTCGCGTGCTCGAAGAGCAGGGCAGGGCCGTCGGCTACGGCGCGATTGACATCACTTTGATTTCCCCTGAGCCCGTCCTGCACATGCGGCCTCGACTTCACGAAAAAAGCCCTTCCGCCATGACCACCCCGTTGCTTCCGTTGCTCGAAGCGGCTGGCGTGCGTTATGTCCGTGGGCATGTCACGCAGATTCATACCGACGATAAAAACGTCGACGCCACCGACGAAAATGGCCTGGTGTTCAACCTGACGTACGACAAGCTGGTTTTGACCACCGGCAGCAAATTGTTCCGTCCGCCGTTGCCGGGTGTCGGCGAGCACACGTTCAGCATCGACCAGGTCGACGAGGCGTGTGAACTGGACGTGCACCTGGCCCGTCTCGCCGACCGTCCTGAGTCCATCGGCCGCAACACCGTCGTAGTGGTGGGCGGAGGCTTTACCGGCATTGAGATCGCCTGTGAACTCCCGCAGCGCCTGAGCGGCATTTTGGGCGACGACGCGGATGTGAATGTGGTTGTCGTCGAGCAGGCGTCCGACATTGGTCCAGACCTGGGCCCTGGTCCACGCCCGGTGATCATCCAGGCGCTGGCCGATCTGGGGATCAAGTGCCGCTTGGGGGCTTCGGTGGTGTCTGTTGATGCTGACGGGCTGTACACATCGACAGGCGAGCGAATTGAAAGCCAGACCGTGATCTGGACCGGTGGCATGCGCGCCAGCAGCCTGACTGAGCAAGTCTCGACTGAACGGGATCGCCTTGGTCGCCTGCATGTTTCACGCGACTTGCGTGTGTCCGGCGCCAGTGATGTGTTCGCGGCAGGTGACGTGGCCCTCGCTGTGCTGGATGACCATGGCAACCATGCCATGATGTCCTGCCAACATGCGATGAACATGGGCCGTTACGCCGGTCACAACGTGGCGGCGGATCTGCTTGGTTTGCCGACCCTGCCATACGAACAACCGTTCTACGTCACTTGCCTGGATCTCGGTTCGTGGGGCGCGGTTTACACCGAAGGCTGGGACCGTGAAATCAAACTGGTGGGCGATGAAGCCAAGGCACTCAAACACAAGATCAACTCTGAGTGGATCTACCCGCCACGCCCAAGCCGCACCGATGCGCTGGCGTCGGCTGATCCGGCGCGTAAAGTAGTCGCCTGACCACGGGGCAAACGCCTGCGGTAGTGCCAAGCCTGCATTCTGAGGACCACGCATCCACAGGGTGCGGGCTTTCTGCGGTCGTTTGATCGACTGAAATAATCTAATTGAAAGCGAACAACTTACTAAGCACAGGTAAGTGCAGAGAGACAAACATCGGCCAGTGCAACGCCATCAACTTCATGGCTTTCAGCGGATGACTCAACACCTCGCGCACCTGGGGGCTTTGATGTTTTCCGAAGAGGCACCAATAGCAGAAGTGCTCGCAGTTATTGGTCAGCAGGCGATAGCGAGATTCACCGACCCGGGACAACGCTCGCTCTAAAACCAGTTGCGGTTTGAAACAGGCCTGCATGTGCCTTCTGATCCGAACCTGCCTGCCGTTAGCAAAACGGCTCAACGGTATGATTTCAATCGGCCCCGTCTCAAAGCCGCCACACATCCCGGCGTAGTGGATGACCTGCTGTTCTCCAAGATAAATCCCGTGGTGAACATAGCCATTGCGGGAGGTGATCAAGTGGCTGCCTGGCGAGACATCCACCAGCAAAGACCAGTCAAAATCATACCAACGTGCATCGGGATAACGGCCAGGCGAGGAACAACGGAAAGTGTTCATGATGGGGTGCGCTTTTTAGTTAAGCCTCACTGGGAGGCGAGCATAAATCGCGCCACCCAATCACCCCGTAAAACAAGGCCTCCAGCGGTGACAGTCGATCAACTAAAAAATCAAATGCGTTAGCTGCCATTTGATCAAATGAGTAACGTTGCGCCGATCTCGCCGCGCTTACTCCTCGGGCAGCTTCTTCAAACGGTAGGCCAGCGCGGGTCGAGTCATCCCGAGCAGCCGGGCGGCCTCCGAGACATTCTGGTTGGCGCGCTCCATGGCACCCTGCAGAAGCTGCTCTTCCAGGACATCCAGGCTGACCCCGAGATCGAGCAGCCGATCCACCCATTCATGCTCAGGTTGCAGCTGTTGGGTGATCAGGTGACCTTCGCTGGACAACCCGATGCTGAGTGCTTCAACCGACATGTGCGGGAAGAGCGCTTCCACCGAAATACTCTGGTTGTTGTCCGTGATGATCACACCGCGCTCAATCAGATTTTCGAGTTCGCGAATGTTGCCCGGCCAGTCGTAGCGCAGGCACGCCTCACTGGCCCGATCGGAGAGCCCGAGGGTCTTTTTCTGGTAGCTCGTGTGCAATTTCTCGAGGAAGTGTTCGATCAACAGCGGGATGTCTTCGCGACGATCCCGCAGTGCCGGAATTCGAACGGGATAGACGTTCAGCCGGTAATAGAGGTCGGCCCGGAATCGACCGTCCTTCACCGCTTGGCCAAGGTCTTCATGGGTGGCGCCGATCACGCGCACATCGACCGTGCGGGTCTGGCTATCGCCCACGCGCTCCAGTTCACCTTCTTGCAGAACCCGCAGCAGACTGGCCTGGGCGCGTGGGGTAAGTTCGATGATTTCATCCAGAAACAGCGTGCCGCCATGGGCCCGTTCGAAGCGACCCATCCGCGATTGTTGCGCGCCGGTGTACGCGCCTTTTTCAACGCCGAACAACTCCGCCTCGATCAAGTCCGGAGAAATGGCGGCGCAGTTCAGGGCGATGAAAGCACCGCCCGCGCGTTCACTGCGCAAATGCAGGCTACGGGCGATGACTTCTTTGCCGACGCCGGTTTCACCCAGCAGCAATACCGACGCCTTGCCCGGTGCAACCTTGTCGATGAGGTCGCAAGTCTTGCGGTAGATCGCGGAACGACCGATGCCATAGAACTGACCGGCACGCAGTTGCAGGCGTTGATTCATGTTCTCGACTTGCAGTTGCAGAGTGCGCAACTCATCGATGATCGGGTCGCTCTGGAAGTAGCGCATGAACGTCTCGGCGTCCTCCCACTCCTCAGCGGGCTTGCCGATGATGCGGCACAGTTTGTCGCCACAGCCACGGCAACTGACTTCCTTGTAGATGATCTGACGGCCAATGAAGAATGACGAATAACTGATGGCGTAGCCGAGCAACATCCAGCAGATCGGTTGTTCGGAGTGCAGTTGTTCGCTCTGGTGGTTTTCCACTTCAAACGAGTCGATCCATTCGATATCGGCGTAGAAGGTGCCGGCCTCGATATCAATGTCCATGACCACCGGCCGGACCTTGACCATGCCCTTGAGCGAATGCAGTTGGGGGCCAATCAAGAACATGTCGATGTCGCTGCCATTGGGCCGTAGTTTGCGCGCCAGTTCGGCATCCTTGAGCCCGGACTGGTAGCCCAGGCGAAGAAAAAAGCCCTTTGCACGTTCTTCGCCAATCATCTCGATCAGCTCGCGGCGAAAGGACGCCATCGACGAAACCTGCATCAGCAACATCCGCTGCTCATCCAGCCAGATCTTGCCTTCGCTGCCGAGAAAGTGAATGCGGTCGGTCAGATCCTTGAGCAGTGTGGAATGCTCGGAGGCTCGGTATTTCATGGTCATGCAAACGCACCCCTATGTGTTTTTTTGTTTGTGGGGATAGCTCGGTTTCCGCTGCAGCGAAATCGAGTTGAATCAGATCTCAAATACCTTCGCCCTATGATTAATGATAGCCACCCATTTTTACCAAATGATAAAAAGATACGACACCTGGCTGCCGAAAAGCGGGCCAATGTTGATTATTGGAAGTAGACCAATTTCGACTCCCAGCCTTGAATATCCCATTTGGTTATTTGCTCGAATCGCCCCCTCGGCGATTGATCAAATGATCAATTCATGAAGTCGATGCCTAGCTAAAAACTCCGCCGCGCATTCGGCATTCCATCTTGAAAGATCAAATAACCATCTGATTTATAAAGACTTAATATTTTATTTTTCTACCTTTTTAAAGTGCTGGCACCGTTGTTGCTCTTGCCCCTGCATAACAACAGGGGAGCACCCGAGCATGAATCCAACTGGCAGCACCTTCGATCAAATGCCGCGTTACATCCGTGTACGCAGCAAGCCAGAAGATGCCTTTGTCGAATTTGACTTCGCCATCGGTTACCCCGAGCTGTTTGTCGAGCTGGTGCTGCCGCATCAGGCCTTCAAGCAGTTCTGCGACAACAACCATGTGCAACACATGGATGCGCAGATGTCCGACGCCCTCGACGCCGATGCGCAGAAGTGGCGTTACGGCGAACCCCGCGACGCGGAATAAGCGGCACCCACCCCCAAAACAACAACTACAGGAGTCCACTCCATGAGTGTCGAGATCAAGACGACAACCGTCGAGACGATCCGCAACACCTTCAGCCACACCCGTCGCCGGTTTGGCGACAAGGTTGCCAGCCGTTATCAGGAAGCCAGTTTCGATATCGAGTCGGCGACCAACTTCCATTACCGGCCACTGTGGCAACCGGACAAACTGCTCAACGATGCCACGCGCACGGCGGTGGTCATGGCCGACTGGTATGCGGTCACCGACCCGCGCCAGTACTACTACGGCGCCTACGTCCAAGCCCGGGCCAAGATGCAGGAAAACGCCGAGCACGATTACGCGTTCTGCGAAAAGCGCGACATGCTCGCCAGCCTCTCGCCGCAAAACATCCAGCTGATCAGCTCGCTGATGTTGCCCCTGCGCCACGCCGAGCTGGGCGCCAACATGAACAACAGCAACATCGCTGCCGATGGCTTCGGCACCAGCGTGACGCAGATGCACATGTTCCAGGCCATGGATCGACTGGGTATCGCTCAATACCTTTCGCGTATCGGTCTGATGCTCGATGACGGCGATGTCCTGCTGCTGGCCCAGGCCAAACAGCAGTGGCTGAACGCCCCGGCCTGGCAGGGGTTGCGTCGCTACGTGGAAGACACCTTGGTGGTGCGCGACTGGTTCGAATTGACCGTGGCGCAAAACGTGGTCAGCGATGGCCTGGTGTACCCGCTGCTGTTCCACAAACTCGACGAGCAGCTCTCGGCCAACGGCGCCGGGCAGGTCGGCATGCTGACCGAGTTCATGCGCCTGTGGTTTGCCGAAAGCCAACGCTGGGTCGATGCGCTGCTCAAGACTGTGATCAACGAAAACGCCGGGAACAAGGCGTTGGTCGAGGGCTGGGTCGATCGCTGGAGCCAGCGTGCCGTCGAAGCCCTGCGCCCACTGGCCGGCCTCGGCCTGGACGCGTCCGCCCTGGACACCGTTTGTGGCGAGTTCGCCGCCCGCCTGAAGAAAGTCGGTCTGACCGGAGTGAAGCCATGACGTCCCTTGTGTACATCAACCTGCAAGACACCGATTACGCGCGCTCGATCGTCGACGCGATCCAGCAAGACAACCCGCACGCCGACGTCCAGCACCAACCGTCGATGATCCGCATCGAGGCACCGGGACGCCTGGATATCCGCCGCGAAACCGTGGAGCAGATCACCGGCAGCCCGTGGGATATCCAGGAAATGCTGATGTACGTGATCACCCTGGGCGGCAACGTCGAGGAAGAAGACGACAGTTTTTCCTTGCACTGGAACAGCTGACCGCCAGCCGACAGCCGTCAGCGTTTGCTCGATAACAAGAATTCTGGAGAGCCATCATGGCCGTGAAAAAACGCCTTAATGCCAAAGAGAAATACCGTTGCATGACCCGTGACCTGGACTGGGAGCCGAGCTACCAGACCCACGAGGACATCTACCCGCACGAGCGTTTCGAAGGGATCAAGATCACCGACTGGGACAAGTGGGAAGACCCGTTCCGCCTGACCATGGACACCTACTGGAAATACCAGGCCGAGAAAGAGAAAAAGCTCTACGCGATCTTCGATGCGTTCTCGCAAAACAACGGCCATACCACGCTGTCCGACGCCCGTTATGTCAACGCGTTGAAGCTGTTCCTGTCCGGTGTCACGCCGCTGGAGTACCAGGCGTATCAAGGCTTCGCCCGGGTCGGTCGGCAATTCAGTGGCGCCGGTGCGCGGATTGCCTGCCAGATGCAGGCCATCGACGAACTGCGCCACGTGCAGACCCAGATTCACGCGATGAGTCACTACAACAAGCACTTCAACGGCCTGCATGATTTTGCGCACATGCACGACCGCGTGTGGTTTCTCTCGGTGCCGAAGTCGTTCTTCGAAGATGCGCGCACGGCCGGTCCGTTCGAGTTCCTGACGGCGATTTCGTTTTCGTTCGAGTACGTGCTGACCAACCTGCTGTTCGTACCGTTCATGTCCGGCGCCGCGTTCAATGGCGACATGGCCACGGTGACCTTCGGCTTCTCCGCGCAGTCCGACGAAGCGCGCCACATGACCTTGGGCCTTGAGGTGATCAAGTTCCTGCTGGAACAGCACGAAGACAACGTGCCGATCATCCAGCGCTGGATCGACAAGTGGTTCTGGCGCGGTTACCGCCTGCTGACCCTGGTCGGGATGATGATGGACTACATGTTGCCGAACAAAGTCATGTCCTGGTCCGAAGCCTGGGGCGTGTATTTCGAAGAGGCGGGCGGGGCACTGTTCAAGGACCTGGAACGCTACGGCATTCGTCCACCCAAGCACGTCGAAGAAGCCAACATTGGCAAGGACCACGTCAGCCATCAGGCCTGGTCGATCTTCTATCAGTACAGCCAGGCGACCAACTTCCACACTTGGATGCCGACCGACGAAGAGCTGGATTGGCTCTCGTCCAAATACCCGGACACCTTCGACAAGATCTACCGCCCACGCTTCGAACACTGGCGTGCGCTGCAAGAGAAGGGCGAGCGTTTCTACAACCCGACCCTGCCGATGCTTTGCCAGATCTGCCAGATCCCGCTGTCGTTCAGCGAGCCGGATGACCCGTCGACGCTCAGCCATCGCAGCGCCGAGCACGAGGGAGAGCGTTATCACTTCTGCTCCCAAGGCTGCTGCGACATTTTCGAGTACGAGCCGACCAAGTACATCCAGGCCTGGTTGCCGGTGCACCAGATCCTGCAGGGCAATTGCGGCGGGGCGGATGTCGAGTCGATCGTGCGCGACTACTACAACATCAATCCCGGCCAGGACAACTTCGAGTACCTGGGTTCCGCCGAGCATCGGCGCTGGCAGGACTGGCACCCGAACGATCGCAACAGCACGCCGGCCGCCCCCGTGGACCCGGACCTGCTCAAGACCGGCTGAAGCGTTTGACGCTGCACCACGAAGCGGACTGCGCGTCCGCTTCCATCACTACCTGACAAGAATAAGGAAACGATCATGCCCGTGACTGCCATCGGCGCCTATACCGCCCAACCCCTGGATAGCCAGGACAACTTCAACGGCCTGCAACTGGTGTACCTGTGCTGGGAAAAACACCTGATGTTCTGCGCGCCGTTTACCTTTCCGCTGCCACCGGCCATGCCGTTCGGGGACTTCATCGAGCAGGTGGTCAAAGCGTCGATTTCCCAGCACCCGGATGCCCCACGCGTTGATTTCAGCCAAGCGTCGTGGCGCCTGAACGATCAGCCTTTCACCCCGGACTATGCGGCCAGTCTGATCGACAACGGCATCGACCATAAAAGCCTGCTGCAGATGAATACGCCGGGCTTGAATGGCATTGCCGGCACTTTCAACTGAGGAACCGGTCATGAGCTACCAAGTAACCATCGAACCCACCGGCGAGCAGATCGAGGTGGAGGAGGGCCAGACCATCCTGCAGGCGGCATTGCGCCAGGGTGTCTGGCTGCCATTCGCTTGCGGCCACGGTACTTGCGCCACCTGCAAGGTTCAGGTGCTCGAAGGTGAGGCCGATGTGGGCGCAGCGTCCTCGTTCGCCTTGATGGATATGGAGCGGGATGAAGGCAAGGTCCTGGCCTGTTGTGCGATTCCGCAAAGCGACATGGTCATCGAGGCGGACATCGATGCCGACCCGGACTTCCTTGGGCATCCCGTCGAGGACTATCAGGCGGTCGTCGTGAAACTGGTGGACCTGTCGCCCACCATCAAAGGCGTGCACTTGAAACTCGACCGCCCCATGGCGTTCCAGGCCGGCCAGTACATCAATTTGCAATTGCCGGGAATCGAAGGCACCCGGGCGTTCTCCCTGGCCAACACCCCGAGTCAGGCGGATGAAGTTGAATTGCATGTGCGCCGTGTGGACGGTGGCCTGGCGACGACCATGATCCACGATGAACTGCAGGTGGGTGATTGCGTGGAGTTGTCCGGCCCTTACGGCCAGTTCTTCGTGCGGACTTCGCAAAGCGGCGACTTGATTTTCATTGCGGGTGGCTCGGGATTGTCCAGCCCTCAGTCGATGATTCTCGATTTACTGGAAACCGGCGATACCCGTCAGATTGTGTTGTTCCAGGGGGCACGCAATCGGGCCGAACTCTACAACCGCGAGTTATTTGAAGAACTGTCTCGCGAGTTTGCCAATTTCACGTATGTACCGGCGCTCAGCCAGGCGGCGGAGGACTCCGAATGGACCGGGTTCAAGGGCTATGTGCACGACGCAGCCAAACAACACTTTGAAGGCCGATTCAGTAGCCGCAAGGCTTATCTCTGCGGGCCGCCGGTAATGATTGATTCGGCGATTACCTGCCTGATGCAGGGACGCTTGTTTGAGCGTGACATTTTCATGGAGCGTTTCTATAGCGCCGCGGACGGAGCGGCTGAAAGTACAAGATCGGCGCTGTTCAAAAGGATCTGATTTCACTGTTGCAAAACTGCCAACTCTGCTGGTCTCCCTATGACCGGCAGGGGCTCGGCTGACTATAAAAACAACAAAGGTCATCGACTATGAAAGCAGTAGCAAAAACGATGTATGCCCGGCATTTGCGTCATGCAAGTTTGAGTTTGCTGGCCGTTGCCAGTGTAGGAGTCCACGCCACTGAGAACGGTGGATCGTCTTATCCCATGGGCTCCGAAAACTATATGTCCGGGGCGATGCCGCCACCGGGCCTGTATTCGCAGTTCTTCGTCAATCATTACGAAGCCGATTCACTGCGTGACAATCGCGGCGACAAAGTGCCGGTGGACTTCAGGGTACGGGCCAACGTCATTGCGCCACGGTTGATTTGGGTCACCGAGCAGCAAGTGTTCGGGGGCAGCCTGGCGTTCCATGCCATCGCGCCGCTGGTGGACTTGAAGGTTGAGGTCAATGGCCAATCCCAAAGCAAGCAAGGCTTGGGCGACATGATCTTCGGCCCCGCACTGGGGTTTCATCACAGCGACAAACTGCACAGCATCCTTGCCCTGGATTTCATCGCGCCCACGGGCGAATACGACAAGGATGACCTGGCCAATGTCGGGCGTAATTACTGGGTAGTCGAGCCGGTATTGGCGGTGTCTTACATCGACCCCAACGGCCTGAACATCGATGCCAAAACGATGTACGACTTTAACTTGCGCAATAAAGACACCGATTATCGCTCAGGCCAAGAGTTACACATGGATTACGCCGTCGGGTGGGGGCTGGGCAATGGTTGGGTCGTGGGTGTTGGCGGTTACATATGCCACCAGACCACGGACGACCGGCAGGATGGCGATCGCATCGAAGACAACAAGGGCAGGGCGTTCGCCATTGGTCCTTCAGTGAAATACACAAGTAATAAAGGATGGTTCCTGACCGCCAAATGGCAGCAGGAATCCCAAGTGCGGAATAGAGCCGAAGGGGATGCTTATTGGGTGAAGCTGACCATTCCTTTTTGATTAATTATTAGTTTCACAGCGTAGTAAGCGGAGCGGGGCAGCGATAGCCCTCCAGGTGAACTATTGCCCAACCGTAAGTTGCGTCAATGACCGTAAGTTAGCGTTCTTAATAAATGCACAATAAATAACAGATGAGGACTGATCATGAGCGTCAAGATTTCCCACACTGCCAGCGCCCAGAAGTTTCTCGAGGAGGCCAGCGGCCTGCTCAATGACGCCGGTGATCCCCGGGTCAAATCGCTGGTTCATCGCATCCTGCGGGATTCGGTAAGCATCATCGAAGACCTGGCCGTGACCCCGGAAGAGTTCTGGAAAGCGGTCAACTATCTCAACGTGCTGGGTACGCGTCAGGAAGCCGGATTGCTGGCGGCTGGGCTTGGCCTGGAACATTACCTGGACCTGTTGATGGATGCTGAAGACGAGCAGGCCGGCAAGTCCGGCGGCACGCCACGGACCATCGAAGGACCGCTGTATGTGGCCGGTGCGCCGCTGTCGCAAGATGAAGCGCGACTGGATGACGGTGTCGATTCGGGCGTGCCGCTGTTCATGCAAGGGCGGGTGTTCAACACCGCTGGCGAACCGTTGGCCGGCGCCGTGGTAGACGTCTGGCACGCCAACACGGGTGGCAGTTACTCGTACTTCGATCCCACGCAATCGGACTTCAACCTGCGCCGCCGGATCGTCACCGATGCCGAGGGTCGCTACCGGTTCCGCAGCATCGTGCCGTCGGGTTACGGCTGCCCACCGGATGGTCCGACCCAGCAATTGCTCGATCAACTGGGACGTCACGGCCAGCGCCCGGCGCATATCCACTTCTTCATCTCCGCGCCCGATCATCGTCACCTGACCACCCAGATCAACCTCGACGGCGATCAGTTCCTGCATGACGATTTCGCCTACGCCACCCGCGACGAGCTGATCGCCAAGATCACCTTCAGCGATGATCAGACCCGTGCCGCGGCTTATGGTGTGAGCGGTCGCTTTGCCGAAATCGACTTTGATTTCACCGTACAGCCAACGGCACAGCCGGAGGAACAGCAACGGCTGACCCGAGTGCGTGCGTTGGAAAACTGAGTCCTATCGAACGATACAAAAACGCCCCGACGTGTTGTCAGGGCGTTTTTATGTTCAGGCCAATAGCGACGCCTGCTTACCTCACTTCAACACCAGCAAGCGATAAACCCCGGCCTCGCTTTCGATCCCGTGAGTGTCATGGGTGAAACCGGGGAAGGATTTGTCGAAAGCTTCCAGCGCCTTGAGATACGCCAGCAACGGCCCGTCCGCAGGCCCGGCGTTCTCGCCCGGCATCAACAATGGAATGCCGGGTGGATATGGCACGATGCCGGTCGCGACAATGCGCCCGGCGGCTTCTTCCAGGGTGACCAGCTCGATGTCGTTGCGCACCAGTTTCTCGTAGGCCTCCACCGGGCTGAATTCGGCTTTGGGCAGCATGCCGAAGGCCTGGGCCATGTTGGCGGTGGTCTTGTGTTTCTTCATGGCGGCGAAAATGTCGTCGGCCAGGTCCTTGAGGCCCATTCCAGCATAACGTGCCTGGTTGGCGGACAGCAGATCCGGCAGGCACAGTTCCAGTTCGACGTTTTCGTCGTAATCGCGCTTGAAGTCGAGGAGGGCGTTGACCAGGGTGCCCCATTTGCCTTTGGTGATGCCGATCGAGAACAGGAACAGGATCGTGAAGTCGGTGGTTTTCTCGACCACGATGCCCTGGCGACCGAGGTACGCCGTCAGCACACACGCCGGGATGCCGGATTCAAGCAGGTTGCCGTCATCGCCCATGCCGGGGCTGAGCACCGAAACCTTGATCGGGTCCAGCATGCAATAGCCGTCCTCGATGTCGCCGAAACCGTGCCACACCTCGTTCGGGTGCAGGACCCAGCAGTTCGGCTCGGTTTTCAGCAGTACCGGATCGACTTCATGGAACGGCACCGTGGCGTTGCCCACTTGCACGGTCGGCGGCTGCCAGCAGGTGAAGAACCAGTCGTTTTTGCTCAGCATCTCGTTGTGCATGCGCGAGATGACCTGGCGGAACGACACGGCTTCTTCAATGGATTCGCTGGTGAGGATCTGCCCGCTCGGGGCTTCCATCATCGCCGAGCTGACGTCGCAGGAGGCCATGATCGCGTAGTTGGGCGAGGTCGAGGCGTGCATCATGAACGACTCGTTGAAGCGCCCGTGTTCAATGGGATTGCGCCCGTTGCGCACGTGAATCATCGAGGCCTGGGAGAGGGCGGCCAGCAGTTTGTGGGTCGATTGGGTGGCGAACACCGTCGGCTTCGAAGCGTCGTGATCGTCCGGGCTGCCGTGCATCGCGAAGCGCTCGCGATACAACGGGTTGAACCGCGCGTAGCCGTACCAGGCTTCATCGAAATGCAGACGGTCGACGCTCTGGCCCAACAGCTCTTCGACGCGGGTGACGTTGTAGGTCAGGCCATCGTAGGTGGAGTTGGTGATGATCGCGTGAATCGGCGTCGGGTCGATCCCATCCTTGACCAGTGGGTTATTGGCGATGGCGGCTTTCACGCCTTCGGCGCTCAGGGTTTGCGGCAGGATCGGGCCGATGATGCCGTAGCGGTTGCGGGTCGGCACCAGGTACGTCGGGATGGCGCCGGACAACGTCATCGCGTGTTCGGCGGACTTGTGGCAATTGCGGTCGCACAGGGCAATCTGGTTGCGCGTGACGCTGGCCATGAGGATGACACGGTTGGAGGTCGACGAACCATTGGTGACGTAATAGGTGCGGTGCGCGCCGAAGACCTTGGCGGCGTAGCGCTCACCCTGGCCAATCGGGCCGCTGTGATCGAGCAGCGAACCGAGCTCGCCGACCGAGATCGACAGGTCGGAACGCAGCAGATTCTCCCCGAAAAACTCGTAGAACGCCCGGCCCGCGGTGCTTTTCAGGAACGCCGTGCCGCCAGCATGACCCGGCGTGTGCCAGGAGTATTCATAGGTTCGCGCAAACTTCACCAGGGCGCCGAACATCGGTGGCAGCGCGGCCTGGCGATAGCGTTCGATGGCGGCCAGGATGCGGCCGCTGAGGAAGCGACTGGTGTCCTCGGGCAACCAGATAAAGTCGTCGGCGTGTTGCATGACCACCAGCGGAATACTCGACGCGGTGCTGCGGTCACTGATCAGGAACACCGGTACGCGGGTATTGCGTTCGCGCAGGCTGACCAGCAGTTGGATGCATTCCTCGTGCCCTTCACTTTTGTCCATTTCCCAACTGAGCAGCACACATTGCACGGCCGGGTCAGAGCGCAGGATCGACGTGGCGTCGCTCAGGGTTTCCGAGGCGATGACGTGGACGGCGCGTTCTTCCACATCGTTGATCAACTGGTCCAGGGAGCGGCCGAACACGGTGCGTTTGTCCGGCGGGTTGCTCACCAGCAGCGTGAGCATCCCGAGCGTGTGTCTATATTCCGTCATGATTGAGGCTCCAAAGAGGCGGATTGCAAGTGGTTGACCGGCACCGGTTCGCCCTTGATGTGCTGCGCACTGACGGTCTGGGTCGGTACGCTGTTATTCAGCGCTTCGAGACGGATCAGGCGGTTATTGACGAAGCCGAACAGCGTGTAGCCGAAGATCGTCGCAACGCCGCCGAGCATCAGCGCTTGCTCGCCCGAACTGTAGAGCGCCAGATAGCTGTAGGCCGCCGCCACCCAGGCGATGATGTTGGTGGCCAGCGCTTTGCCGGCCGGTACGTTGGAGACTTTCTGCATGGTCGCCAGCGCAGCCATGGACAGGATGTACGGCACCAGATTGGTCACCACCGCGAGATTGACGAGAGTGTCGAACTGTTTGCTCAGGTCCGGGCTGATGGTGAGCAGACCCAGCGCGGTCTGGCCGGCGAGGAGGATCAACATGCCGATGATGGGCGTGCCGGCCTTGTTGGCCTTGGCGAATATCGGCAGGAAATAACCGGTGTCCGCCGAGCTTTTGAACACCTGGGCTATGGTGAATTGCCAACCGAGCAGCGAGCCGATGCACGCCAGCACCATGGCTGCCATCACGATATCGCCGATCAGCGGGGTGAACATTTTGGCGAACACTAGCCCGAACGGGGCCGTGGAGGAGGCCAGCTCCGGGTTTGAGACGATGCCGGCTATGACATTGGTGGAAACGATGTAAATCACCGCCGCACCCAGGGTGCCGCCGAGCACCGCAATCGGCACGTTTTTCTCGGGGTTTTCCACGGCATCGGTGTTGGCGCACGCCGATTCCAGCCCGAGGAAGGCCCACAAGGTGATCGCCACCGAAGCACCGGCGGCCTCGAACCAGCCCTTGTCGTGGGGGTTCCAGCCAGCGGCGTAGATGCTGCTGTCGAACCAGAACCAGCCGACCGTCGACACCAGCACCACGGGCGCAATCACGCCCCATACGGTCACCGCGCCGATCCGCCCGGTAATCCGCGCGCCACCGAAGTTGGCGAACGTGGTGACCCACAGCAAGGCAATGGTCGCCAGGCCCACTTGCAGCGAGTCCAGCTTCACGTCGAACAGCACCTGAATGTAGCCCACCGCCGTGATGCTGATCGCCACATTCGCAATCAACAGCGACACGCCGTAGGTGTAGTTGGTCAGGTAGTTGCCGGCCTTGCCGAAGGTGTATTCGGCATAGCCGCCCATGCCACCGGTCTTGCGACTGAGCATCCCGCAGCGGGCAAAGGCGTACGCCAGGGCCAGCGAACCGGTGGCTGTGATCAGCCAGGAAAGAATGGAAATGGCGCCGACTTCGGCGAGTTTGGTCGGTAACAACACAATGCCCGAGCCCAACATGTTGACGGCCGTCAACATCGTCAGTTGCCCCACACTCATCTTCTTCGCGACTGACATTCCGTTGCCTCTTCAATTTGCGTTGTGGAGTTTTAGATATAGCAAAGGAATGAGATGGCGCAAGGAATCGGGAGGTTCAACAAGGTTTACGGGTGGGCTTCGAATGGCCGCAACGGCTTGAAAGGAGAGGGTAGAAGCGCCTCTGTGGTCATGAAAAAACTGGCGGCAAGATGCCTGCGGATAAGCTTTGAAAAAAACCACCTGTCATTGCGTGGGCACATCAGCGGAGCACCACCGATTTCGTCCTTGTTGTTTCGCTGAATATAATTGCGCGTCAGCCGCTTTTAGCAAAGTCGCCGGCGTCACCGCTTCGGTGCTCGGCTGGCTTGTAGTAATGCCTGCACTGGCAGTGACCTTCCCTAAGGGATGCTCAGCGTGCTCGATGTTCAGTGATCGAATTGCTTCCAGGATATCGTGGGCGACTTGTGCTGCGCCCGCGCGATCCGTGTTGGGAAGTAGCACTGTAAATTCTTCGCCACCGTACCTGACAGCCAGGTCTCCCGGCCTTTTAACGGCTTGCTGGATCGCGCCTCCAACGGCACTCAGACAGTCATCGCCGGCCGCATGCCCGTACTTGTCGTTGTAGCGTTTGAAGTAATCGACATCGAGCATGATCAAGGCGAGCGATGAGCCTTGGCGTTTGGCTAAGCGGATCTCGTCCAGGAGTGCACTATCCAGTCGTCGACGATTGCCCAGCCCAGTCAGACTGTCGGTCAGCGCCATGTCTCGCATTGTTTGGTGTGCGTGATGTAACTCTTTTTCCATCATCATTCTTTGGCGCAGCTGGCTCAAAACGATAAGCCCGAACACCGCAAGTACGGCGATCAAAAATACCAGCACGAACCCTGTTTTTTGTAGATCGCGGCGCCAAGGTGCAGTGATGGATTCGCGAGAGAGCCCGGCCTCTACGACCAGCGGGTAGGTTGTCAGCGCTCTATAGCCGTATAAGCGCTCGGTGTCGTCTATGACCGCCTTAGCCTCTGCTACTCCTTCGGTAGAGTTCGGCAGGTAGCGCTTGAAAATCTCGCTGTTCGCCAGACTTTTACCGACCACGGAAGCGATGAAGGGACGACGCACCAGGATTGTTCCGCTGCGCATGGCCAGAACCAAGGCGCCCTTGTCATCAATTTTGAAATCGCCGTAGTAGTCCACGAAGTAACTGACTTTAACCGTTCCCAGCAGTACGCCTGCGAAGGAGCCATCTGGATTGTTTAACCGACGGGAGATGGGAATGATGAGATCGTCGGTTGATCTACTCCTGACTACTTCGCCGACTCGCACGTTTCGATCATCGTGCGCACGGTGAAATTGGAAGTAGTCGCGGTCGGCGTTATTCGCGGTCTCAGGCGTCACTTCCTTGTCGGTCACGATCCACTGCCCGTCAGGGCCGTAAATAAACAGCCCATGCAGTTGTGGCATTATTTTGGATTGCTGAACCAACAGGTTATGGATGCGAGGAATGTTGATGCTCTGTAAACCGTCACCTTCCACCCGTTCAGCAAGCGAGGCGGTCAGCACATCCACTTGCCTGATCGTATCTTCCGCATGCTGAGCCGTCGCACGCGCAAGATTCGTTACGGAGTCGCGGGCAGACGCAAAGGCTGAACGATAGTCGCGCCACGTCCGCCAACCCTCGACGGCCACGAATGCGACAACTACCACAAGCATGAAGCTCACTATGAGTCGGAACGTAGCTCCAGCCTGCACCGTTTTCGCAGAAGAAGTTTCAATGAAGCTATCTTTCTTGGGCTCCAGCTGTTTGCGTCCGAGCATTTACACTTCCTTTCCAGGGATGGAGGCAGACATGTTTAGAGAGGAGGGGGGCTGCGCAGCCAGCGTGATGATATGCGCAAGTCTCCCGGTGGCGGACTCAATCTCTTCGGCACTGAAACCACCCAGGCCCAGAATCAGTCCGGGGCGGCCATTGCCACCGGCATACATTGTGGACACAGCACGAGCTGATACCTGTGCCTCGGAGGCTTTCATCGCGACCCATCTGTCGTCGATGCCTTCCTTCAGCCACAGCAACAGATGCATCCCCTGATCGCTGGGTTCCAGCCACGCTAGGTGACGGGGTATTAGCCTGCTGACGGCTTCGATTATTTGCCTGTGGATGTCCGCGTACACCCCGCGAATTCGTCGGATATGTCGATCCAGATGCCCCTCTGCGATGAACGCCGCGAGAACATGCTGATCGGCATTGGCGGGATGCCGATCCATCAAAACCCGGGCACCACAAAAGGCCTGCACCAGATAAGGCGGAACAATTGCGTATCCGAGCCGTAAGGACGGGAACAATATTTTGCTGAACGTCCCTAGATAGATGACGCGGTCAGGGTCAAGTCCCTGCAAGGATGGAAAGGGATGTCCCGCATAACGCAACTCACCATCGTAATCATCCTCGACGATCCAGGCATTTGAAGCTCTGGCCCATGACAACAACGCATTGCGTCTGGTCATGCTCATCGGCATGCCGAGCGGGTATTGATGGGACGAGGTCACGAAGGCTGCGCGTGCCTGGGGGCATTGCTCTATTCCGTTTTCAACATTCAAACCTTCAGAATCAACAGGGACGCGGATCATTTGATTCGAATGGCCTGCGCTTTCCAGAATTGCGGTAATGCCCCGATAGGCCGGATCCTCCACCCACGCAAAATCCCCGACATCGAGAAGCACCTGGCAGGCGAGGTACAGGCCTTGTTGCGTGCCGGAGGTGATGATGATTTGGCTCGCTTCACATCGGACAGACCGTGATTTGCGAACGTAATCCGCTACTGCTTCCCGTAACTCAAGTGCGCCCTGTGGATCACCGTAGCCCGATGGCGCGCCGGGCCCTCGCGCCCTTATGCGATTGCCCAGGCGACGCCAAATATCGTCAGGAGCAGCTTTTCCAATCGGGACAGAGATTGAGAACGGGATCTGAGGCGCCGCTCCAAATTGCTGGGCCACCTGAGCGAACCTCTCGATGCGCGCAGAAGGCGTCCATGAGCGTGTTTCAGTGGGGCTGTCTTCTTGCTGCTTGCTGGTCGGCGTCGCGCCTATCAATGAACTGGCAACCCGCGTGCCCGCTCTGCCTTCGGATTCCAGGAAACCCTCTGCGATCAACTGCTCAAATGCCTCGATAACGGTGCCTCGGGCAATCGTCAACGACTTGGCGAGAATGCGCGTCGATGGCAGCAGCTCACCGGGCTTGATGTCCCCCCTGCGGATTGCAGCCCGAAGCGCTTGAGCAAGCTGTCGACCTAATTGACCTGCGGTTCGATCAAGCGTGCCCAGCGATGGAATTTCTACAACGTTCGCTTTTCGTGCATCAATTCTGGTTCAGTAATTATGTTCGATATTGGCTCTATACCATGAGCCAGCTAACTAACACAATTTAGATGAAGGACACGCCATCACTCGCGACAACCTCGATTAGACATTTCAACCCGCAGGAGCCTCACCGATGTTTTCCGGTCTCAGCGCATTTCCCTTGACCCCCATGAATGAAAACGGCCTGGACGAACCGGCCTGTATTCGACTGATCGAACGTCTGGCGGCTGCCGGAGTAGATTCCATCGGAGCCCTTGGTTCGACCGGTAGTTACGCCTATCTCACCCATGCAGAGCGGCTGCGAATCGCTCAGCTTGCGGTGAAACACGCAGGCAACGTTCCTGTCATCGTTGGTATCGGTGCGTTGCGCACTCGGGACGTGCAGGCGTTAGCGGAACAGGCGCAGAAAGCTGGAGCGAGTGCCGTACTGCTCGCACCGATGTCCTACCAAAAGCTGACGGCTGATGAGGTATTTGGGCTTTATGAAGCAGTAACCCGTGATTTGTCTGTACCGCTTTGCGTGTATGACAATCCATCTACTACCCACTTCGAGTTCAGCGACGAACTACACGGTCGCATCGCGCAACTGCCCAATGTAGGCTCTATAAAAATCCCGGCGGTATCGGCAGATCCCGATATCGCCAAGGCACGAGTTGATCGTCTGCGCGAGTTGATTCCTTCCAATGTGACCATTGGAATCAGCGGTGATGCTTCGGCGTTGACTGGGTTAAATGCCGGGTGCGATGTCTGGTACTCCGTCATCGGCGGATTGCTGCCAGGCTTGGCGGTGGCGATTACACGCGCTGCTCAGTCAGGCAATTTGCAGGAGGCAGCTCGACTGTCGGAGACATTGCGGCCTGTATGGGCGTTGTATGGCAATCACGGAAGTCTTCGTGTCGTGGCCGCCATGGCCGAACTCTTGAACCAGGTCAGTCGACCCTGCTTACCGCTGCCCCTGAAAACCTTGGAAGACATTGATCGGAAAAGTGTCGCCACATTGTTGAAGGCATTGGAGTTGGAGTGATAGGAGACTGATAGCCGGCTGTCCTCGCCATGATCTGCGGTTCCCCGGGTTAGTTCTTTGCGCAAAGGATCAATAATGCTCGCCGCACTCAAGCAGTACCCGTCTTCGGTCATCCTGCTACTTTCGTCATCACTGCTGCTGTCACTGGGACGTGCAATTACCTTACCTTACCTGGTCGTTTACCTGTCTTCCGGTTTCGACCTCGGTATCAATGACATCGGTTTGATGGTGGGTGGGGCACTCATTATTGCCTCCTTGATGAGCGTATACGGCGGTTACTTAACCGACAAATTCTCCAGTTACCCCCTGATTCTCTGCTTCACCATTTGCTTTATCACCGGTTTTGTCGGCATGTGCCTGACTGGCAGCATATGGCTATTCTTTTGTTTTCTGGTGGTATTCAACTTCGCTTATTCGGTAATCGACGTGGTTGTCAAGGCAACGTTTGGCAGGCTACTACCACTCAACGAACAAAGCCGGGCTTTCTCAGTTCGCTATACGTTGATCAATGTGGGTCATGCCGTAGGCCCGTTTCTGGGGGCTTGCCTGGCTCACATGTCGTTAAAATTGCCGTTCGTAGTCTCCGCCAGCCTAGGCGCAGTATTCTTTTTCGCTTATTTGCTTTATGGCGAGCGAAGGCTAAATCCAGGCGAGACCACCTCAATCCCATTGTCATTCATGGCAGTTGGTCGGGTGCTGCTCAGAGATCGACGCCTGGTGTGTTTCACTCTTGGCGGAGTGTTGAGCACTGTCGTAATCGGACAATACACGGCTTACCTCTCGCAATACCTGGTGACCACATATACGGCTGAATTTACCTATCAGGTCATTAGTGCAGTAGTCGCGGTTAATGCCGTGGTAGTCATTTTTTTACAATACCCGCTTGGCAAGCGCATCTCGGTCAACCATCTTAATCTTTGGCTTATAGCGGGCCTCAGCTTATTCCTGATAGGAGTGACTGGTTTCGCCATGGCCAGTAGTGTTCTGCAATGGTCGATTGCTATGTTGGTCTTCACCCTCGGCGAAATCATCGTCTTCCCTACGGAGTACATGTTTATCGATAGAATCGCACCTGCCGCATTACGAGGGATATATTACGGCGCGCAGAACCTATCAAACTTAGGCGGAGCCCTCGGCCCGGTGCTATGTGGTTATGCCCTGGTTAATTACCCGGCTCAGTGGATGTTTTA
Source organism: Pseudomonas sp. NPDC096950 (assembly GCF_044762525.1). Taxonomy (NCBI): domain Bacteria; kingdom Pseudomonadati; phylum Pseudomonadota; class Gammaproteobacteria; order Pseudomonadales; family Pseudomonadaceae; genus Pseudomonas; species Pseudomonas sp. NPDC096950. The sequence continues at coordinate 200,845 of NZ_JBIWEL010000010.1, forward strand.
CATGTTGGCTGCGTTCATCATTGCGGGTGGCTTCTTTTACCTATTAGGAGCGTCAATTCGCGAAGATCAGGGTCACAACATTAAACAACCTTGAAATCACCACGGTGTAGCCCAAGCCAGGGAGGAGGGCGATAGCGATCCCTCCCTGGATTTCGAGACCCGTTACCCAGAAATCAGGTTAGAGTGTTCATCAATGTCTGTTCTTAAGGGCTAGGCACTCGCTTCGCGTAATCGCGCCAAGCGGTTCCAGCGAACGACCGGGCAAAAAAACCGTATATCAATCGTTATTTGAAGAAGGAATCGTCCGCTGTTTGTTTCTCTAGATGGGCCCAAGGGAACCGGCAAAACCACACTGTTGGAGGCCATTACGAAAGTACTGAGGGCCGACAACAAAAAGGTGATCCGGCTTTGCGAGAGAAAAAGCGATCCCTATCGGGGTGAGACAATGAGCCTCGTTAACCAATTCGTCAGAAATCCCAGCCGGGATTTGGAGTTGGGGGTTTGTGAGCGCTTTGCCGATAGTCGTACCTGGATTTCCCAACACGTGCTGACTAAGCAGCCAACAGACAGCATCATCCTGATCGATCGCTGGTATCCGTCTGATGCTGCGTTTAGGCGTATGGTCCCGTTCGCCGAGATCCTGCAGATGAACATTGATCGAAACGTGCGAGTGCCAGACCTGCATGTCGGGGTTGTCACCGACCCTGATATTTCATGGACGAGGGCCGCGGCACGATCACGTGGGCTGAGCAGCACCGTGATGCATAAGCTGGAAGAACATGTCGCGTGTACCCAGGCGTTCGAGCAAGCGGTCGCAGATCAAGGCTGGGTTTTATGCCGTAATGAAGGAACGATCGAAGACGCAACGATGCAGGTGGTTTCTGAGATTTATAGAGTCCTTCGCTGAGAAGCACACCGAACTAAAAATAAAAAAATCAGTACCCTCTCAACGTAATGTATTTTAAGAACTTTTTGATAGTTTCAGACTTAATCTTCCAGTGTAAATTTTTAGTCGGTAAAAAATAGATTGGCAGACTGCCCAAAAATTAATCTTTTATAGCGATTGGTTATAGCTGGTTTCACAGGATTCACTAAGCTGCCACTGGGCTATTCCACTTTGCGCCTAGGCGCTCACAAGAGACCAAAATAGACCCATCTTTTCTTATGACGCCTTGCGCTAAGGAGGATGGGCTTATGCCAAAAGCAAAGTCTAGAACGCATAGTTTTACTAATCGCGGAAAGCATTTTGGCAACATCTGGGCTTCGTTTAGTTACAAGGCAAAGAACGATGTACAGCTTTATAGTGATGTTGAGTTGGGGTATTGGCTATTAAAAATTGAATTCGATCCATCCATCACGCGATATGAGTTGCATCCCCTCCCACGATTGATATCTTGCCCGCAACCGCGGAAAATATCGCTTACAGCTGAAGTCATGACGCGAGATGGTAATCTGGAATGGCATTTGTTGTGCTCAAATCAGCAATATAGCCCTGTAGTTATAAAAGAACTCGAGAGGTACGCAAATTCAATTGGGGTGCGACTTCGACTATTTTGTGCAGAAGATATTGAGCTTCACAAATCAAAGATTATCCCGCTCTTGAAAGTCTGTGCATGCCTTTCATCCTGGCATGCTATTGAAGTTAATTATGATGCATACCACGGATTAATTGCCTTCATTCATAAGCGCAAGCGTGGGTGCCTCAGGGACTTGTTCCAAGCTACTGGGGGCGCGAGTCAGAGCCTTGCCTGCTTTCTAATCGCAAGGCTTTATTCTGAAGGCATCCTCAATGTCGAAGTATTGCCTGGTTTTTTTGATTGTGCGGCCTGGTGGGAGGCATTGTGAGCCCAAGGCAGGAGTTAAGATTTATCGATATTTTACCACTGTTTACGTTGCAAGCCGACGTATTGGCAAATGACGTTCGTGCGATATATGAGCGGAGAGTTAATGCGGTAAAAATGGTGCACAGTGGCAAAACTGGTGCTGAAGTATATAAGGCGTGCGGCATCTCTAACGCCGAGCAAACACGTTTAATCAAGCGCTTTCTGGACTTGGACAACGCCGGTGTGTATTGGGGGGATCGGGCATTATTACCGAGTGCTCGACTCAAGGAATACGAGCGACGAGCCCCTTTGAGGAAAATGCGGTCTCAGCAAAAGGGTGGCGCTAGCGGAATGCTGGGGCTAGCACTCAAGAAATTTCCGCAGGCCGAAAAAGAGATTGAAGACGCCGTGCTGGGGTTTCATCGCAACTTCAACGGTCAAAAGTTTGATATAAAGTTTGCGGCAGCTAAATTTAGAGATGCAATGAAAAGTTCCGGTGCTACTGGAGATGATTGGCCGTTTAATCAAAAAGGGTTAGGCCAGCGCTCCATTGAGAAATATATAAACGATCTTGTCAGGCAGGATTTTTTTGTCGCATCACTGACACTGGGAAACCATGGCGTGACCCATGCTCTACTGGGAACGGGCACCGTCGGACTTATATCTGCGGATGTGCCGTTCGATATAGTTCAACTGGACGCCTACAAGGTTGATAAATTTTGTATCCTGCGCATTGAAACCCTTCCTGGTATTTATACGCAGCGAGTCCTGGATCGGTTCTGGATCGTAGCGGCAGTTGAGGCGGTATCTGATGGCATTCTTGCGGCACGGTATGTGTTCAGCAGCGAAGTCACGGCAATAGATGTCGAAGGAGTACTGCTGGACGCGGTACTAGGTGACTGGGCGCCTTACGACAGCATAACAATACCTAAACTATCGTACACGGAAGGTGGTGGGATGCTTGGGTACGCAGTGCCGGAAGCTCAAGGGGTCATTTGGGGAACGCTTATGCTAGATAACGCTATGGCGCATCATGCAAACAAAATAAAACATAAGTTCAGAAGAAATGTCGGGTGTTCGATCAATTATGGTCAACTCAAAAGGCCCGAACGTAGATCACCGGTGGAAAATGCATTCAAGCAGATTGCCAAAAAAATAATGCACCGAGTGCAGTCCACTACAGGCAGCGGGCCTCAGCAAGGTCGGGCAGCCACACCAGAAACTAATGCAGAGAAATACGAGATTTATGTAGATGAGGCGGAAATGCTTTTGGATGTTTGGTTGGCCAATTATAATTGTACGCCCAAGCAAGGGGCCAACTTTTCATTAAGCCCGATTGACATTGTCCGGATGCATTTTGATAATACTAAGCGGGAAATTGCTTTTCCAGCACTTCCAGAGTCCAAGACAAGCAAAGTGTCTCTAGGGCATGACGTGCGCTACTGCATAGTCAGAGGCAGCGCCGAAGGCGGCAGGGCTCCTCATATAACCTTGGACAAGGCACATTACACCAACAAACTGTTGTCGGAGAATCTAAGCCTCGTCGGGTGTCGGATTATTGTGAGGATAGACCCGAGGGACTATCGGTTTTTAGAAGCCATCTTGGAGACGGGTGAGAAGTTAGGAGTACTTAAGGTCTTGGGATATTGGAGCAAAACCCCCCATAGCATTACGACACGACAGCAAATAAACAGAGCCTACGGTGATAAAGCTTTTGAGTTGACTCGACCAGATGACATAGTGCTGTCATATGTTGACAAATTATTGCGAACCCCTTCAAAGCGAAACCTCTTGAAGGTTCAAAAGGTGAAAAGCGAGGTGATTGGACGTCAAGTCTGCTCCGATTGGCCAGAGGTGCCAGCACCTTCGGAGGCAGAAGTTACGGGAGGGCTCGATGTAATTGAACTCAAGGATCCCAAGGGGCGTGCCGAAATCGACGACTTCTTTAATCTCGAGTCCGGTGGAGTGATCGATGAATAGAGATGAAATGGATGCGCATCCTGTCTTTCGGAAGGATTTCACCATAGTAACTAACGCCGTGTCGGAAGCATCCAACATCGCATTGGAAGCTATATTTATGAGGCAAACAGGGATTATCTTTCATGGCCTGTCGCGAGTGGGTAAGACATGTTGCATTAAATGCATTCATGCCAAAGCCAAGGGGTTCATGCCGCGCGCCTACGTGACGCAAATTGAAGTGACCAAGCAAGTGGGTGCCTTCACCAATAATATTGTTGACCAATTGGCCAAGGAAGAACAGTTGGTGTACCGCGGTAGAACCCTTGCGGTAGACAAGTTGGGCCAGATTGCCGACATGATTATCAACCGCTGTCACGAAAAAAACTGCAATCACTGGGTGCTGCTGTTGGATGAGTTTCAACGTCTTCGAGGATATGACATTAATATCTTGTTCGATTTGTTTAATCGCCTTGATAGGAAAGGTATTACGATGACAGTGCTGTCATTTGCCATGCCGCGAGTGTTTAAACAAAGAGAAGATCTAATGAAGAGCGGCGATAATGAGCAACTCATTGCTCGCTTCATGAGCAAACTGGTCGAATTTAAAGGCTGTCGGAGCGCACGAGACCTCGCTGTTATTCTCGAAACATATGATAAGAAGTCCGAGTACCCGGTCGGTTCGTTGCAGTCCTACACCAAAAACTTTGGCCCTTGTGCATTTGAGGCAGGTTTCAGATTGTCCACTTGCGTCAAGCCGTTCTGGCGGGCGTTGGACATGGCGGCCGTTGGTGCGTATAAAAAAAACCTACCTCTGGAACATGTATTTTTGTCAATCAGGTATCTGCTTAGATATATCGCCAGTCATGATGAAGCTCAGTTAGAGATAACCGCTCTTTTGTGTGAAGAAGTGGTGGAGCGGTCGAATTTAGGTGAATTCTGCCTATTAAATGGAAGTAAAGCACAATGATTTCCATTGGCTTTTACAAAGGGGGCGTTTATCCGTACGAGTCATTGACTGGTATTATTCTCAACCTGGCTGTATTTCATGGGGTACCGCCAGTAACGATCGTCAAGTTAATTAGCACTAAAGCTGGGCTCACTAAGATTGCCGAACATAACCACAAGGCATCCGTGAGAGAGGAATTTGCTGCGCAGGCCTGGCTATCTGATGCTGCGCGATGTTTTTCTGACGCCTTCGTGCAATCTCATCTTTCGCGTGGCCTTAAATTCAAGTTCTGTCCGTCGTGTTTACAGATTGGCTATCATTCTGTTTTCTTTTATTTTCCGCAAGTCAACGCTTGCACTGTTCACCGTGAACCACTCATTGAAGCATGTGCGCGATGTCAAAATTTCAAGACGATCAACGTTGCCGAATTACCATGCTATTCGTGTGGGTTTCGTCTGGTGCGTCCTTCCGATCAAATTCATTATAGAAAAAATACTCAATTAAAAATGCAATTGCATCGTGCTTTTATCCCGTTGGATAGGTGGTACTCAAGTATTGTCGAGCATATTAAGTTAGGCGATACTCTCTTTCTGGAAATTGACAAGATGAACAGTTACGACATCAACCCCATAGATGCGACGTTTATCAAAGCATTAGGCTGGCCATTGCCACTTGTACTTTGCGAAGACATTGTCGCTAAGCGCAAGGCGAGGATCATCCGCTGGGCCACAGGAGAAAAATCTTGTACTGCTTTGGACTGGGCTGCGGCGTGCAAAACTCTAGAAAGAAAACATTTCCATGCACAATGCCCCCGTTGCGAAGACAGTATTGAGGTGTTTTCAGGATATTGGGACGGAGAGGAACTATCACGCACCTTATGTCTCAAGTCGATCGTATATTTTCTTCTGCGAATACGTTGCTCATCCTTGAGTCAGTTAAGTATAAATACTGGCAGTTCTAAGCAGTTGGGTTTTGAGTATTTAGAAACTCTCCAGCGTATCCAGCCTACTAAGTTTGGATTTTCAGCAGAGCTGATCAGAATTTATTTTCTAAAGTTGCTATATAATATAAGTATTTATCTAGAACTAGGTTATTCGGTGAGGTTTCGCCTGCTCCCCTGGGAGGGGCTGCTTTATGATTTATCGCTGCCGGGAAGGCGTGAAAATGAGGGAATGACGATATTAGGTGTCTCTTCGCTGAAGAAAGCTTTGTGCTGTCGGAACATTGCTGATGGTGATGCGGGCGTGCGCTTTTGTCGGAAAGATAATTTTGGTTGGATACTGGCGCTGCCTGCCAAAACTGGCGAAAAAAGCATCGTGTTCAATTTGTGATAATAGGCGGCGAGGAGTAAACGGTGACAAGAGCCTCGGTTGAGCAAGTAGCACTGGCAGTAAAGAAAATGCTGGCTGGTGGTGAGTCCATTACCGTGAGACGCGTGCGGGAAATTACAGGCGGTAGTTTCACTACTATCTCCAATCACCTGAAGCTTCCAGGGGTCAGAGACGGTACTTTTGAAATTTCCAATGAGGCAGTTGAGATCGCCCTAAGGGTTAATCGACAGAAAAAAATTGCAGACAAAATGCTCAACACCCCAAGTGACTATCCACCATCGGCCTTTCACGCTAGCTCAAGAGTCGATAGTGTTGTGGATGATGAGCTTTTCGCACTGGCTGAACGTTTTAGGAAGCTGCAAGACGGCTATGACGTTCTGATATCTGAAGCAAGTCGTGCTCTCGCGGCGGCGAGGGACCGGATTCAAATTTATGCTCGAAAAGTAGAGTGGATGGAGATGGAGCGCGCACGGTTGCTGACCGAGAACCGTCAAATTCGAGCGGCGATGCAATACTTGCATCCTGCAGAAGTAGACCCTGACTTTAAGTGTGATGAATAAGTCTGTTGTATCGTCAGTTCGACATTCTGAGGTGATCAGTCTGGGGGGGGCGCCACGTAACGCTCTCGCTGAAACCTCGGATAGCCAATGCGGGGTAATATATTATGATCTATTTTTATTCTCATCCACGGGATGCTCTTGCCATCCCATCCCATCCCATCCTCACCGTCAAGGTCGGCATTGCTCTTTGTCGGTTGCGCGAGTCGCCCGAAGTCGTTTGGCATAACCGCTCAGACCGAAGTCAGGTTGGGCATGCGCCTCACGCCCTATCTCCAGCGCGCAGTAATCCCTCTGAATCTTGCCGCCAACTGCCACGCCAGGCTTTCGGTATGGCTAGCCGCCAGGAAGCCAAAAGCGGGGGGATTTAAATTATTTAGGATAGGGTTCGTATCCAGCGAGCAGCGTCTTGCTCGTATTTTCGTCAGTCTGTGAGGTGACTGCTGAGATCAGATGGGTCACCCGGCTGCCGAGCAGCGATCCCGCCTGGAAGTAGCCCATCACCGTACTCACGCTGCGGTGTTCGGTCATCGCCATTATCTTCCCCAGCGGCACCCTCTGCCGTCCGGCCTCGGAGACGAAGCCCGAACGCAGGCTATGCGCCGCCCAGTCTCCCTCAAGCCCGGCCAGCGCGGCACGACGCTTCACGATCCGAGCGACTTGATCACCCGACAACCCTTTGGTACTGACTCTGTCGCCTTTGTACAGTCGTCGAAATAACGGGCCGCTGTCTGCGAGGGCGGCGGCGAGCCAGGCGGTAAGAGCCTCTGCTGCTGGACCCCGCAGTGGCTTCTCACGACGAACACCACCGGTGTCGGTCTTGGTCGTGCCCAAGGCGTACAGCCAGGTATCGGCATCCAATGGGCGTACATCACTCACTTGCAATCCGACCACCTCCGAGCGGCACCGACCGCCACCACTCCAGGCCAGCAGCAGTAGGGCGCGGGCACGAATGCCGCGCACGCCATCGTCACAGGTAGCGAGCAGCGCCTGCAACAGTTCGAGCACGATGGCGGTCTTCTTGCGCACGCTTACACCCTGGCGCGATTGCGCCTTGCGCGCTTCGCGCACCAAGGTCTTCAGTGCCGGGTCCTCGCACGGATCGTCCCAGCCATTAATCCGGTGTCATTTACCCAACACCGCTAGCCGGTGGCTGACCGTGTTTAACGCCAGCGGCCCGGGCTTGGCCTTGACCCGGGCGGCGACCAATGCCGTGTCGATACTGAGCGGCAGTAGATGCGTCCAGTCGCCGTGTTCCAGCGGGCGGGCCAAGTGATCAAGCACGAACTGCACGGCCATCGTGGGCCGCAGCGGGGCATCGCCCAGCGCCCGGCCGTAGCGCAGCTGCAGCCAGGCCGACCAGTAGGCGAGGGCGCTGCGGTAGCTGCGCACTGTGTTGGCTGCCGTACCGGCGGCGATGAACGCCGCCGCGGCTTCCTGGGCGTTAAGCGCCAGGAAATGCGGGTCTAACGGCGTTTTATCGACCAGAGATAGCTGATCTGTAATTTCTATTACGTTCAACGTATTATATTTCTATATTTGAGAAAATAACGGCGGATAACATTCTATTATCAGACCTAATATACGCTGAGTGAGCCATGGCAGTAGGGGGGCCAGAAAGTGAGGCGTATGCCGCCGCGGACGTGGTACTGGCGCGATACCGCTTACGGTACAGCGCCGATGCTGGCCTGGATGGTGGAGGAAAAAGACATCGAGCCGCATGTGCCGGTGTGGGACAAAACCGAGCGCAAGAACGACAGTTTTTCGAGCAACGATTTCCACTGGAACAAAGAGGCTGAGGAATACCGCTGCCCGGCCGGCAACCCATTTGCGCAGCGAATGGCGAGCCTTCAAGAATGAGCGTTCACACGTCACCAAAGCCAACACCATTATCTTCCGATCCCGGCAGACCGACTGCGCGACGTGTCCGATGAAAGCCAAGTGCTGCCCGAACACTGCGTTTCGCAAGATCGCTCGCAGCGTCCATGAAGCTGCTCGGGATGTGGCCCGGCGCATTGCAGCAACGCCGGCGTATCAGCGCTCTCGCCACGAACGTAAAAAGGTCGAAATGTTGTTTGCCCACCTCAAGCGCATCTTGAAATCGGATCGCCTGCGGCTACGTGGCATGAGTGGCAGGAAGGATGAACTCACGCTGGCCGCTGCGGTGCAGAACCTGCGACGGCCGGCCAAATTTTCATCTCATGGGCCACCAGTCACGGGGGTAGGTGCGACTGCAGCAAGCAAAAAAACTTCAAATTAAACCCAATTAATAGAGCAGCAAAGGTCAACGAAGGGCCGAAAAACCACTCAATGTGGTGAGTAGGTTCTCCAGTGGTGGTCGTGCCTGAGTTCAGGCGATCTGAAAATCCGACTGTTTTCAACAGAATCGAGCCATAGCAGTCATTCATCCCCAAGCCTATCCCGTGCCAACTGATACTCGGGCGGAGCAAAACTCAGTCGTCGCCAAATGGTTGGAGTCCGGGAAGGCAGCTATAGGCGGTCCAAACCCCATCAATTTTTCGCCATCCGCCAGTCGGGCCGCTTATCCATCGACCGCCCCGGAGCTTCCATTTTCATTTTCTGGAATCCTGCCAGCAGTGCACCACAGAATTCCAAGGGCTACTTCACCCCTACAAATCCATGCGGTAATTTCCAAAGTCTCCTTGCTCACAAAATCGCGCATGGCGAAATTTTGATACTACACGTCGAGTTGGCAGGAGCGACGAAGCACTGACGACGATTATTGTTTTCGCACAAAAGTAGGAAACAATACTCATGCTGCCGTTGATCAAAAGAATAGACAGTCACGTTCATTTTTATACGTCGCAAGACCTCCACCGAGTGGCAGGTTCGCTGCCCTATACATTACCTGAGCCGCACCCGCTGACTGCTTATCTGGATACATTGATCGATGCCGGAATTGCTCCGACGCTCCTCAATAACGTCCATTTAAGTATCCTGCCCGATTCAGAAAACGTATTTGCTTCATTTGACGAACTCAAGAATCTCCAGGCAGCCAACCCTCTGCGCTATGGGGACGTCAAATTGGTGGGGACGATCAAGGCAGAGCCTGCTTACGCTACCCAGGAACGTCTCTCGCACCCGCAGGTGGTTGGCGCCCGAATCGTTCTACACGATGCAAGGCCTGAAACGGTTTCTGATGCGCAATTCAGTGATGGGCAGTGGTCGGTGTTTTATGGCCGCCTGCAACCGCACCAGCATCTGCACATTTACGCGAAAGAAGCCGAGACGAATCTGCGCGTATTGCGCCAGATCCCTCGCGATGTGCGGGTCATTATCGATCACCTGGGCACTTGTCACATCGAGCGTGACATCACTGAGCAGGCTTACATAGCGCTACTCACTGAAGCGAGAGAACGAGGCAACGTGTGGTTTAAAGGCCCTGGTTATCGCACTTCCGTTTTACCTGAGGAAACCGCTCGCTTCGTAACGCAAATTGTTTGCGCAGTCGGCGCGGACAAGATTCTTCTGGAAGCAACCGATGCACCTCATGTTGGAACTGACAACCAGGGTGTGCCGTATTCCGACCTCTTTGATCTGACCAACGCTTTTAATTTTGTTGATGCCGTTGCACAGCACGTTTCTACAGAAACCCGAATTCCTGTTGGCCAACTTCTCCGAGGAGCATCTGGCCAATTGGTAAGTTGATCTACGCCCACGCTCTAACTTCGAGATATCTAGCGATGACGAACATTACTACAAAAGAAATCGAGTTTTCCGTTAAGTATGGTGACGAAACCCTTAACCTCAAAGGAACGGTGTTTCAACCAGAACTAGTCGACGGGTCAATTCCGCCCGTCGTCTTCAATTCCGGATTCACCGGCGGGGTCACGATGTACGGCCAACTGTTTGGTCGCGCCCTGGCAGCACGCGGTTATCGCGTCATGACCTACGACGTGGCGGGCTTTTTTTCCAACAAATACATCCGCAACACTACCAAGGCCGGGGGCATTGAGATCACCCATGTCATCCTCGAAGACCAGAAAGATGAAGTCCTTGGTGCCATTGAATGGGCGCGCGAGAATTTTGGTGAGATGCCAGTAGTTGCGTCTTGGGCAATGGGCTCGGTGGCGAGCCTCGGTGCAGTGGCTGAACTGGCCGCCGCAGGCGCAGAACAGATCCGCTTCTGGGTACCGATGAGCTACACCAACATCCGTAAGCTGCAAGCCTTGCGCGCAGACAAAGACGCGGCTGATGCCGCCATTAACCAACTGGCTGACGACGCGCCGATCCCTCCGTTCGATACAGGAACTGACGCGACCCGTCTCGGCTACTATCCGCTGGATCCCGAGACTCAGGCCTACGTTGATCAGCAGTTGGGCGGCTACACCGAAGCGGGTGGCGCGGACCGTTGGCCTGGCTGCACCCACGTGACGGCCAAGTCCTACAAGTCTTATGTGGCGTATGACCCGGAACAGTCCATCGAAGGTGCAAAAGGCTTCCCGCCTGCACTGATCATCCACGGCGCCGACAACACGTTGCATATGCCCGCGGAGTCTGTGCGTCTGCACCAGAACTATCCGGGTGATGCAGGCCCGAGCGCGTTGATTATTTCCCACATGCAACATGGCCAGCAAAATCAGGTCGACAGCCCTGTGTTCAAGTCAATGATCCAGAGCATCGATGAGGCCATCCGCGCGCGCGGCTGATTATCTCGACAATATCCTGTGAGGCCTCGTGCACCGAGGTCGTACAGCGATATTTCAGCGACGCAGTGCATTCTCTACGAGACGTTCTCCGGTCACTCCGATCCGTCGCAATGCACCGGATATGCCCTTGGCTGTCCCAAGATCAATCTGGCTGAATGCGTGCCCAGGCCCTAACATAGCGTGTCCAAAGCCACTCCTTCGGGCTGGCCTAAGCTGTGCACTTGAACAGCTGGACCCCCATGAAAAGGATCTGGCGATGGCAGCCCCCAGTGAATCAGCGACGTCCGTGAATAGCCACACAACCAAGCGCATTGGGCTACTCATTCTCCCTCAGTTCTCCATGATGGCCCTGGCCGGCGCCAGCGAGCCTTTGCGGGCGGCGAACAGGCTGTTCGGCAAAACACTGTATGAGTGGACCCTGCTCACGGAATTCGGTGGTTCGGTCAGCTCCAGCAGCGGTATCGAAATCCAGACCGTGCCGATTGATCAGGCCCCGGAGCTGGACCGCGTTTTCGTCCTGGCAAGCCTCGATATCGAACATCAGAAACCCCCGAAAATGCTGCGCTTCCTGCAGCGCGCAGCGGCTCGCGGGATAACCGTCGGCGCACTGAGCACCGGTACGTTCATCCTCGCACGCGCCGGGTTACTGGAAGGAAAGCGCTGCACGTTGCACTGGGAGTCCATCGGTCAATTTTCGGAGGAATTCCCCTCGATCGAAGTTACCAAAGAGCTGTATGTCAATCACGGCAACCGCTGGACGTGTGCCGGGGGGACGGCGGCCATCGATCTCATGCTGGCGCAAATCGCGCTTGATTTCGGAAATCAGCTGGCCGCGAGCATTGCCGAGCAATTTCTGCACGCCAGGATAAGAGCCCCGGAAGAACATCAGCGAATGTCGATTCAGTGGCGGTTCGGGATTCATGATCGCAGGCTGACGGCCGCCATCGCCTTGATGGAAGACAATCTGGAGAACATTGTCGGTATCGAAGAAATCGCCGACCGCTGCAATCTGTCCCATCGTCAACTGGAGCGGCTGTGGCATCTGCATTTCGGAATGACACCGAAGAAATTTTATCTGGAGCTCAGGCTGAACGAGGCGCGGCGCTTGCTGCGTGAAAGCACACAACCTATCGCGTCCATCGCCTACAGCTGCGGATTTGTTTCGGCTTCACATCTGGGCGCTGCTTACCGTCGGGTGTGGGGATGCACGCCGGGTGAAGAGCGGCGGAAATTTGATGATGCTCATTCCTGATTGCGGTCGTTGAGCCGGTTGGTCAAAGAACGCTGATCCTCGCAAAAGCCAAAGAGTTAATCCGTCCCGTAAAACCGCATAGCAAGCTAATGACTCGGCCCGACAGGCGGTGAGCTCCGGCAAGCTTCGGGAATTGGGCGATCCTGCATACTTCCTTCTCAATCTACCTTTCACCTTGCATTGCACACTGGGGTGCCACGTGACGTCGGTTTTTTGATAGGAATCGTCGGGCTCAAAGCTCAGGCTGCCTACGGTAGCGCGGTAATGTTTCCTATAGATGCGGCGTTCACTTCCAGATGCACGGCCGACAAAAACAACAATGACGTACAGAAGGCGTATCAACCATGGAAACCTTGAGTTTCATTCTGGAAAACGGCGGGCTGATCAGTCTGCTACTCGGGCAGCACCTTCTCATCGTGGCGGTAGCGGTGGGGCTGGCGATTCTAACCGGCGTGCCTGTCGGGATCGCAATATCCCAGCACCCCAAAACGCGCCGTTGGGTCCTGGCTTTCGCCGCTGTCCTGATGACCATTCCTTCTGCCGCGCTGTTCGGGCTGATGATTCCGGCTCTGTCCCTGATTGGTTATGGAATCGGCGTCGTGCCGGCGGTCATTGCGCTGTTTCTCTATTCCCAACTGCCCATCATTCGAAACACCACCACCGCAATCTCCAACATCGATCCCGCCTTGCGCGAAGCGGCGATCGGGATGGGCATGTCCACCTGGCAACGACTGCGCAAGGTTGAGCTGCCGATTGCGGTTCCGCTGATCATGGCCGGCGTCAGGATGGCGACCGTCATCAACATTGGCATCGCGGCCATCGCGGCGTACATCGGGGCTGGTGGCCTGGGCAGTCTGATCATTCGTGGCATCGCTCAATCGGATACCCGGCAGCTGTTGGCCGGCGCGATCGTCATCAGTGTGATTGCCATTGCGGCGGATTACGCGCTCTACGGCTTGCAGCGCGCCCTGACGCCTAAAGGTCTGAACAAGAACAAAATGGCCACAGGCCGAATGAAGGAAGCTACGACGTGATCCAGATCGAAAATTTAAACAAGAAATTCGGCTCAATCACTGCAGTAGAAGATGTCTCATTCAATGTTGAAGAGGGGCAGATCTGCGTACTGCTTGGGCCGTCGGGTTGCGGTAAAACCACGACGCTCAAAATGATCAACCGACTGATCACGCCCACCTCAGGCACGATCCGGATTGGTGGTCGCGACACCTCCGAACTGGACAGCGTCACCCTTAAACGCTCGATCGGTTATGTGATCCAGCAGGTCGGGTTGTTCCCGAACATGACCGTCGAGGAAAACATCTGTGTTGTCCCAAATCTTCTGGGATGGGACAAAACCAAAAGCCGCAAGCGCGCTGCGGAGTTACTGGAAGTGGTGGCGCTGGACCCGTCGAAATTCCTTAAGCGCTACCCGTGCGAGTTGTCGGGTGGCCAACAGCAGCGCGTGGGCGTCGCCCGCGCACTAGCAGCGGATCCGCCGGTGATGCTGATGGACGAACCCTTTGGCGCGATCGACCCGATCAATCGGGAAGTGATCCAGGACGAGTTCATGCGCATCCAGCGCCTCGTCAACAAAACCGTGCTATTTGTCAGTCACGACATCGATGAAGCCGTGAAGATGGCGGACTGCGTCGCGCTGTTCCACAACGGAAAAATCCAGCAGTTCGGCACCTCGGATGATCTGCTGGCCCGGCCCAACAGCAAGTTCGTGGCGAACTTCATGGGCGGCGACCGAATCATGAAACGCCTGCGGCTGCTGCGTGCGGCCGACGTCGCCAGCAAGGTACCGCCACGGGAACACATGCAGATCGTGGGTGGCAACAGTGGCGTTACGTCGCACACGCACCTGGTTGTCAAGCCCGGGGATGATCTACGTCAAGTGCTCTCGCAACTGCTGGGCCGTGGCCAGGATTGGGCACTGTGCAACGACAGCGACGGACGCTTTATCGGCTATGTCCACCAAGCTGACATCCTGGCGCGACTGGTTGAAAACATTACTCCAGTGGTGCACTGACCATGCCTGACTTACTGAGCAGATTGTGGGAAGGGCTGCAGTTTTACTGGGGCGACATCATTTACCTGACGGTCCAGCATTTGCAGATCGTGGCAATCAGCGGGGTGCTGGCTTTGGCTATCGCGCTGCCGTTAGGTGTCTGGATGAGCCGTCCGGCGAACCAGCGTTACGCCATGGCCAGCATGCAGGTCCTTAACGTGGGGCAGGCGATACCCAAACTCGCCCTGTTGGCCTTGGCCATGAGCTTCATTGGCGTGGGCAGCGGGGCGGCCATCATCGGTTTGTTCGTCGCCACGTTGCTGCCCGTTGCGGTCAACACCTATGAAGGCTTGCGCGCGGTGCCGCAGCACCTGGTCGAAGCGGCCGAGGCCATGGGCATGACGCCACGGGAAACGCTGTGGAAAGTCGAAATTCCGAATGCGATGAACGTGATTTTCGCGGGCATCCGTACCGCGCTGGCGATCAACGTCGGTACGGCGCCTCTGGCCTTTCTGGTCGGCGGCGGCGGGCTGGGCGAGTTGATCTTTACCGGGATCGACCTGAATGACTTCGGCATGATGCTGGCTGGCGCCGCCTCGACCGCGCTTCTGGCGATTACAGTCGATCTGGGCTGCGGCGTGATTCAAACCCTTGCAGTGTCACGGGGCCTGAGGTTGGCCGGGCGCGACTGAATCTGAAGACCATCGACTTAAACCAATAAAATAATATGAGGTGCATGATGATTTATCGAATGCTCGCCAGTGTGATCTTTAGCCTTAGCCTTGTTTCAGGTGTCGTCGGCAACGCTTCTGCCAACAGCACGATTGTGGTCGGTGGCAAAAAGTTTACCGAGCAGCAACTGGTGGCCGAGATGACCGCTCAACTGCTGCGCGCCAATGGCTACAGCGTTGATAAACGGCCGGACCTCGGTTCGTCGGTATTGCGTGCGGCTCAAGAAAACGGTCAGGTCGATGTGTACTGGGAATACACCGGTACGTCGCTGATTACCTACAACAAAGTCACCGAAAAACTCGACGCTGACGAAACGTACAAACGGATCAGTAAGCTAGATGCGGAGAAGGGCATCACCTGGTTGAACCCTTCCAAGGCCAACAACACCTATGCCTTTGCCATGCGCAAGGATGAAGCCGTAAAGGATGGCATTGCTTCGATCAGCGATCTCGCGAAAAACATCGAAGCGGGCAAGTCCTACAAATTCGCCTCGAACGCGGAATTCTTCTCTCGTCCCGATGGCTTGCGTCCTCTTCAAGAAACGTACAAGTTTGAATTCGAGCGCAAGAACATTGTTCGCATGGACGGTGGGTTGACCTACCAGGCGCTGAGGGACGGTCAAGTCGATCTGGCGTTGGTTCTGTCGACAGACGGGCGTATTCCAGCTTTCGGTTTTGTGGTGCTGAAGGATGATAAAGGCTTCTTCCCCAGCTACGCGCTGACGCCCGTCATCCGCACCGAA
Organism: Pseudomonas sp. NPDC096950; assembly: GCF_044762525.1. Lineage (NCBI taxonomy): Bacteria > Pseudomonadati > Pseudomonadota > Gammaproteobacteria > Pseudomonadales > Pseudomonadaceae > Pseudomonas > Pseudomonas sp. NPDC096950. Next base: position 216,865 of record NZ_JBIWEL010000010.1, read on the forward strand.
ATCTTCAAAGAGAACCCGAAGATCGGCGAGTTGCTAAATGCCCTGTCTTCCAAACTGGACGACGACACCATTGCCGGTCTCAACTCTCGGGTCGACGTTGGCCGCGAGTCCATCGAGAGCGTGTCCAAGGAATTCCTGCAAAAGAACCAGTTGCTCCAATGATTCCCCGCTGACGTTGAAACCGCCCGGTTTCAACGTCAGTGTACGGGTCGGCCAATTCTCGCTGACCTGTTTTTATCCTGCTTGTTTGACGCGCTCTCCCCAACCACGTTGGGGCATGAGCTCAATGCGTTCGCCTGTTCATTAGGAGAATTACCCTTGCAGTTGAATAAAAAGTTTGTGGCGTTTTCGTTGTTGCTGCTGGCGGCAAGTGCTCAGGCGGATGACGGTATCGACCGCATGACCCTCGCCGACATGCGACAGGCGTTGAATAACGGAACCCTCAGTTCGGAGCAACTGGTCCAGCACTATCTGGATAACATTCAAGCGAACAATCATCAGGGCCAAAACATCAATGCGCTGGTGACACTCAATGAGCAGGCAATTAATCAGGCCCGCCAGTGGGATGCCCAGCGGGCGAAAAACCCCGACGCCAAGTACGCGCCGCTGGCGGGCATTCCCTTCGTGGTGAAGGACAATTTTGACACCGCCGGTATGGTCACTTCCGGCGGTTCTTACGTGCTGCGTTCATCGGTGCCAAGCCAGGATGCGTTCACGGTCAAGAAGCTGATCGACGGGCAGGCGATTCTTCTCGGCAAGGCCAACCTGTCGGAACTCGCCGCGTCCTTTGGCTGGTTTGGCTACAGCTCTTTTGGCGGCCAGACGTTGAACCCGAGAAATACCAAGCGTGATGCGTCCGGCTCCAGCAGCGGCTCTGCCGCCTCGGTGGCGGCGGCGTTTGCACCGTTTGCGCTGGGCTCGGACACCAGCGGGTCGATCCGCGCACCGGCCAGCGTCACAGGCACTGTAGGTTTTCGGCCGTCGCTGGGGCTGATCAGTCGTAGCGGCATAATTCCGCTGTCGCTGGCGTTTGATACCGGTGGCGTGATTACCAATAGCGTGCTGGATCAGGCGATTGTGCTGGACGCGATCAAGGGTCAGGACACAACGGACCCGGCGACCCTAGAGCTGGCCGCCGATAAAATACAGTTCGAACGTGCGCTGAACCGTTCCTCGCTGCAAGGCAAAACCATTGGTGTGATCAGCAATTTCAAAGGCGCGAACCCTGAGGTGGATGCGATCTTCAAAGCAGCCCAGGAAACCCTCGGCAAGCGCGGTGCGCGTGTCGTCTCCATCGAATTGCCAAAAGCCTTTGAAACCCTTTGGGGCGACGTGCTCGGCCCAGTGGGAGAGAGCGAATTCAAACCACAATTCGAACGCTACCTCGCGACCCTCAACCCGAGTCAACCGCGAACGCTTGCGCAATTTCTCGAACTCGCCAAAAAAAATCAGGCTGAAAACGGGCCGCATGGCATGAACCCGGCACGTCTGGCCGGGCTGGAAACGGTAGCGAATACCACCAGCACCGATTCGCCGCAGTACATCTCGATCCTCTCACGGAAAATTCCGCAGTTGCGCGCGCAGCTGGTGGGCATCATGAAGCAGAACCAACTCGACAGCCTGTTCTTCGCCACCATCAACTGCCCGGCGTCGGTGGTGCATGGCGTGACCGATGACAGTTATGTGTGCACCTCCAGCGATACCTACGCATCGTCGTACATTGCCTCCGCCACAGGATTTCCCGAGATCACCGTTCCGGCAGGCAGCATCAAGGGCAACCTGCCGGTCGGTGTTTCGTTCCTCGGCGGCTACGGCGAGGACGCTAAGGTGGTTGGTTTCGGCTACGCGTTCCTCGGGCGCTGATCGTTCAGATCTGTTCAAGCAACCAGGTTCGGAAGGCCACGAGCGACGGCAGCATTTCGTTGCGCGGCGGGTAGGCCAGGTAGTAGCTGCGCTGGCTGGCGAAGGGTTGGTCGAGGCAGATCAACTCGGCGTTGGCCAACTCGTCGGCCACCAGAATGCGAGGCACCAGACCGATGCCGATGCTAGCCCTGACGGCCTGGATCAAGTGCGAGGTGAGCTCGAAACTGGGCCCCAGCCGCATCATTCGATGGGGCAGGCCGTGGTGGCTAAACCACTCGCCCCAGACATTGGCATTACTCGCGACGTTGAGCAGCGTCTGGCCACCAATACGCTCGGGGGTCCACTCGTCAGGGACCTCGGCCGCTTCTGGAGAAATGATCACCATCAGTTCTTCGGTGTGCAGGCGATGGCTGATCAGCCCCGGCAAGTCGGCACTCCCAACAACGATCGCCGCATCGATGCCACTGGTTTCGAAGTCGATGGCGTCGATTCGCGAATTGATGTGCACCAGCATGCCGGGATGGGTTTTGTAGAAGTCATGCAGGCGCGGCAGCAACCACTTCGAGCCGAAGGTCGGCAAGGTGGCAAGGCGTAAGGTGCCGCTGCCGGATTGATAGGCCATGGCTTGCAACGTGGCGCTGCGGATGCGGCCGAGCGCTTCGCTCATTTCCCGCTGATAAAGACGGCCAACATCGGTCAATTGCACTTGCCGGCCTTCACGGCGAAACAGAGTCAGGCCCAGCTGCTGTTCCAGCGCCTGGACTTGCCGGCTCACCGCGCTTTGGGTCAGCGACAGTTCCATCGCGGCGCGGGTGTAGCTTTCATGGCGGGCAGCGGCTTCAAAGGCCAGCAGCAACGACATCGAAGGGGTGAGGTGGCGGTAATTCATTCGTAAAAGTCATCGATAGCGACAATATTATCCGTTTGTCCCACGCCAAAACCCGCAGGATCATTAGCGCAACCGAGGACCTGAGGTTGCCCCATTAATGCTCAGGCGACAAGTGTTTTGAATTTTCCCGTGATTAGACCAATAGGAGAACCACCTGCGATGATCGCTCAGTTGCCCACCGTTGCACTTTCGGCATACTACCCGGAATTCCTTCAGGCACTACGCGCCAGCGGCTTTCGTGGTCAGCTCAGCGCCGACTACGCCACCCGGACCGTACTTGCGACCGACAACTCCATTTACCAGCGCCTGCCGCAAGCGGCGGTATTTCCTTTGGATGCGGACGACATCACGCGCATCGCCACCTTGATGGGCGAACCGCGCTTTCGCCAGATCAAGCTGACCCCCAGGGGCGGTGGCACCGGCACCAACGGCCAGTCATTGACCGACGGCATTGTGGTCGACCTGTCTCGGCACATGAACACAATCCTCGAAATCAACGTCGGCGAACGTTGGGTGCGCGTGCAGGCGGGTGTGGTCAAGGATCAGCTTAATGCCGCGCTCGAGCCCCATGGACTGTTCTTCGCTCCGGAGCTGTCGACGTCCAATCGCGCCACAGTCGGCGGCATGATCAACACCGATGCCAGCGGGCAGGGCAGTTGCACCTATGGCAAGACCCGTGATCATGTGCTGGAGCTGCACAGCGTATTGCTTGGCGGCGAGCGCCTGCACAGCCAGCCCTTGTCCGACGCCGAGCTTGAAGTGGCCTGCGCGCAGCCCGGCCGAATCGGCGAAGTGTACCGGGTGGCGCGGCAGATTCAGGAAACCCAGGCCGAGCTGATCGAGGCGGTCTTCCCCAAACTCAATCGCTGCCTGACCGGGTACGACCTGGCGCACCTGCGCGACGAGCACGGGCGTTTCAACCTCAACAGCGTGCTGTGCGGTGCGGAAGGTTCGTTGGGCTACATCGTCGAAGCCAAGCTCAACGTGCTGCCGATTCCCAATTATTCTGTGCTGGTGAACGTGCGCTACGGCAGCTTCATGGATGCGCTGCGCGACGCCAATGCGTTGCTGGCACAGAAGCCATTGTCCATCGAAACCGTGGACTCCAAGGTATTGCTGCTGGCGATGAAGGACATCGTCTGGCACAGCGTCGCCGAGTATTTCCCGAGCGACGCCGGGCGCCCGACGCTGGGCATCAATCTGGTGGAGTTCAGCGGCGATGACGCATCGCAGGTGAGGGCTCGCGTGGCGGCGTTCGTGGCGCATCTGCAGCAGGACAAAACTATCGAGCGCTTGGGGCACACGCTGGCCGAAGGTGCCGAAGCCGTTAGCCGGGTCTACACCATGCGCAAACGCTCGGTCGGGCTGTTGGGTAACGTCGACGGTGAGATTCGTCCTCAGCCTTTCGTCGAAGACACCGCGGTGCCGCCGGAAAAACTGGCCGACTACATCGCCGAGTTTCGTGCGTTGCTGGACAGCTATAATCTGGCCTATGGCATGTTTGGGCACGTCGATGCCGGTGTGTTGCACGTGCGGCCGGCGCTGGACATGAAAGACCCGGCCCAGGCCGCGCTGGTCAAGCCGATTTCCGATGCCGTGGCCGAGCTGACCCGGCGATACGGTGGATTGCTATGGGGCGAGCATGGCAAGGGTTTGCGTTCTGAGTATGTGCCCGAGTTTTTTGGCGAGTTGTATCCAGCGTTGCAAACGCTCAAGGGCGCGTTCGACCCGGACAATCAGCTCAATCCCGGAAAGATCTGCACTCCGCCGGATGCCGCTCACCGCTTGCTTAAGGTCAACGAAGTGACGCTGCGCGGAGATCTGGACCGGCAGATCGACGAACGCGTCTGGCAAAGTTTCGGCACCGCCATGCACTGCAATGGGAACGGCGCATGCTACAACTACGACCCCAACGACGCGATGTGCCCCTCGTGGAAAGCCACCCGTGAACGCCAGCATTCGCCAAAGGGCAGGGCGTCATTGATCCGCGAGTGGCTGCGCTTGCAAGGCGCGGCCAATATCGATGTGTTGCACGCGGCGCGAGGCAGGTTGGCGTGGTTAAGCGGGTTGCCAACGCGGTTGCTCAATAACCTAGCGCGCTCGCGGGGCGAGGCGGATTTCTCCCACGAAGTCTACGATGCGATGGCCGGTTGCCTGGCCTGTAAATCCTGCGCGGGGCAATGCCCGGTCAAGGTTAACGTGCCGGACTTTCGTTCGCGTTTTCTCGAGCTGTACCACGGTCGCTATCAACGTCCGCTGCGTGATTATTTGATTGGCTCGCTGGAGTTCACCATTCCTTACATGGCTTACGTGCCGGGCATGTACAACGCAGTCATAGGATCGAAGTGGGTGAGCCGTGTACTGGAGCGACAGGTCGGCATGCTCGACAGTCCGCTGATTCACCGTTCTGACTTACAGGCCACATTGACCCGCTGCAAGGTCGCGGTGGCCAGCGTGCCAGCCCTACGTGAACTGACTGCCGCCCAACGTGAGCGCAGCGTGGTGTTGGTCCAGGACGCCTTCACCCGATACTTCGAAACGCCATTGCTGGCGAGCTTTATTCAGTTGGCGCACCAGTTGGGTTATCGGGTGTTTTTAGCGCCCTATAGTGCTAACGGCAAGCCGTTGCATGTGCAGGGTTTCCTCGGCGCGTTCGCTAAGGCAGCGACTCGCAACGGCACTCAGCTCAAGGCGCTAGCCGACTGCGAAGTGCCGCTGGTGGGCCTGGACCCGGCGATGACGTTGGTCTATCGCCAGGAATATCAGAAAGTGCCGGGGCTCAATGATTGCCCGAAGGTCTTGTTGCCTCAGGAGTGGCTCTGCGATGTGTTGCCGGAAAACCCGCATCCCGCGACTGGGACTTTCCGTCTGTTGGCGCACTGCACCGAGAAAACCAATGTCACGGCTAGCACTTCGCAATGGGAAGCCATTTTTGCCCGGCTCGGGCTCAAGTTGACGACTGAAGCGACTGGCTGCTGCGGCATGTCCGGAACCTTCGGCCATGAAGTGCGCAACCAAGGCCACTCACGGACCATTTTTGAGCAGTCCTGGGCCGGCAAGCTGAGTGAAAAGAGCGAGGCGCTGGCAACGGGATACTCCTGTCGCAGTCAGGTGAAGCGCTTTGCCAACATGCAATTACGCCATCCGTTGGAGGTTGTGTTAGAGCATACGCTCGCGAAGTGAAAGGAAAGCGGTCGTTTGAATCATACTGATGGAGGCTGGAACCGTCGTAAGTACCGTATTTTCTGGCATAAAGCGGTATCGATATCTAGGTCTCGACTTTCAGCATAGGTGTAGAAAGCCTGAATCGCGCGTAGATGCGCCGCGGCGGTGTTGTAAGCGCGGTGCCTGAGTTTGAGTTGGACGTATATGAACGGAATGAGTATGGGCAACGGCGCTGCGTTACCAGCTTGCACGAGCAGCGGTACCCGCTGACCTGAAGAGAAACGGCACTGAATCAGCTTCATCGGCAGCCACCTCATTCAAGGACTCGCCATGAACATGAAGGACATGGCCCGTTGCCTGATATTGCGCCCATTTTGTGATATCAGTATCGCGAAGTCGACAGAGCACGGGAAGAAGGCAATTCGCGCCAGATAGAGATGCGCGAACTACAGCGCCAGTTGAAGGATAGTCGGCAAGCATTGGAAGTCTGCCGCACGGCAGTGCCAGCGCGGGACCGCAGCCCAGCAGGCGCGCGCCGAACTCGCGGCGGAACAGGGCGGCCAGGAACAAGCCGCCTTACAAGCACCCGCCAAGGCGGCGCAGCAGGGGCTAGCTAAATAGCTGGTGGACTACCGGCGATACCTCGGATTCCAACTCACTCTCCGGCGTTGCGCAGGCGGAGGGGCCCCTGGCGCGGCAATTGTTATGGTCGGGGGAACTAAACGAGGGCGCAGTTTTCACTGCACGACTGTGCGTCAATTTCGAAAGGATTTCCCTGTTATGAGCGATGATTTGGATCGAAAAATAAGGAATTTCCTCTGCATCTCCATGCATGGGTCGATATCGGCCGCTTCTGAGCAGCTGAATATTTCTCAACCCAGCCTAAGCCGACAGCTGGCTAGCTTGGAAAATTCTCTTGGAAACCCGCTTTTCAGGCGAACGGGCAGAGGGCTAATTTTAACCGATGCCGGAAAGCATTTAGCGTCTATGGCTAGCCCTGCGTTCATGGCAATTGATGCGACCATCGTTCAAATCAGAGAAGAATTCGGCATCACGCAAGGCAGTCTGCGCTTGGCAACGGTACATACGCTTACCTACTATTTTCTTGGAGATCTGGTCTCTCGATTCGTGCACCAAAATCAGGACGTATGAATCGCCCCGGGTTTCCTAGACACTCTCCAGGCTCGCTGCGTAACGCTTTTCAAACTCTACCGGTGACAGCTGATTGTTGAAACTGTGGCGTCGTTTTGGGTTGTAAAACATCTCGATGTAATCGAACACATCATCCCGAGCATTCTGGCGTGTAGTGTAGATTTTACGCTTGATCCGTTCCCGCTTTAGCAACTGGAAAAAGCTCTCCGCCACAGCGTTGTCGTGGCAGTTACCTCGACGACTCATGCTGGCTACCAGGTTGTTAGCTTTCAAGAAGCTTCGCCAGTCTGAGCTACTGTACTGACTGCCTTGATCCGAGTGGATCATCACCTCTTGCTTCGGCTTACGTCTCCAAACCGCCATCAGCAGTGCATCAATGGCTACGTCGCTGGTCATCTGCGACTTCATTGACCAACCAATGATCTGGCGTGAAAACAGATCGAGCACCACGGCCAAATACAGCCAGCCTTCATATGTTCGGATGTAGGTAATGTCTGTGACCCAAACTTTGTTGGGTTCTCTGACATCGAATTGGCGCTTCAGTAAGTTCGGTGAGGCAACGGCTGGTTTACCGCCAGCTGTTCCCG